>CAYQTY010000330.1:0-3831 GCA_964420535.1 uncultured Leptolinea sp.
GCCCGCGGATGGATTTGATCCAATCCTGATTGATCAACGCGATAATAATTCCATCGGTCAACCCTATGTTGGTGTAATGAGCCGCGGTGACTGTGGTATAGAGTTTTTGTGGGTCCCAGGAACTATCAATCGGAATGATAGATTGCGATTGACCAAACTTTATCTTGTCAAACCAGATGGCTTTATCGATGTTTTCTGGCAAACGCAGTGGAACACTGGAACAAAAAAGGGTGCCATCTGTGTTCAATGCAATGATGTTTGAAATTGATGTTTCACGGTACGGAATGGCTTCGGCATAATCCTGGCAGTAATCCCGGTCTTCCATTATGCGCGGATCCTGGGATATGTTGAACAGAACATGCCGGGCATTCTGGATCGTGTTTTCAAATTCACGGGCGGCTATAAATGCCTGTTCCTGTGCGTTTAATTCGGCATTTCGGCCTTCCAACCGGGTCATATGTGTGATGTTGTAGATAGATAACAGAAAGAAGGGCAATATCGCCCCTATCAGAATCAACACAAATTGCATTCTCAGGCTGGAAAATATTCTTTTTTTGATCATGTTAATTTTCGGGCTTTTCCAAATCCCTCAAGTAAATGCAGTCTTTTCCCCGTTTCTTGGCGGTATATAACGCTTCATCGGCCGCCTGGATCAGGCCGTCAATCCCATCATCAATTTTTGTTGTGCTTATAACACCGATGCTGATATGCAATTGCAGCGGTTCCTTTTCCGGAACCGTCAACGTCAGTTTATGGATGCGTGAGTGAATTCGGTTGCTAACAGCATCCGCCTGTTCCAGGTTTGTGTTGGGCAGAACCACAAGGAATTCGTCACCGCCCCAGCGCGCCGCCCAATCATACGGACGAACACTCTGCGAGATCTGTTCAGCCACCAGGCATAACGCCTGATCCCCCACCATGTGACCGTAGGAATCATTCAAAGCCTTGAAATGGTCCAGGTCGAGCATCATAATGCTCATTGATCCACCCTGCCGGAAAGACCGGTCGATCTCACCCTGTAAATGGGAATAAATTGCCCGCCGGCTGAGCAGCCCGGTGAGGTAATCGTACATGGCCATGCGTTCCATTTGCTCGCGCGCGCGGTTCAGGTCGTCTTCCAGATCCAGAATCCGCAGCCCTATGTTTACCCGGGCGCGAAGCTCAGAGATGTCAAACGGTTTTGTCAGGTAATCATCCGCACCGGCGCTCAATCCGGTGACCACGTCTGTCTTGTCTTCTTTGCCGGTGAGTATGATGGCATAGGTGTAGCCATGGAATCGGGCTGAGCGGATGTTACGGATCAGGTCTAAACCATCCAGGTTGGGCATCAGCCAATCGGTGACAACAAACCGGGGGGGATTGGCCAGGAAGTATTCCCAGGCAGCACCGCCATCCGGAAATTCGATCACTTCCAACCCCAGACGTGTCAAACTTGACCGAAGGATCTGTCGTGCAATAGGATCATCATCGATTATGGCGATTTGCATGGAGGCTCCTGATTCTTTACATGTCAGACAATATAGGGGATTAACCCATGTAGATTTTCCTTCAATATGAAGAAAAAACCAGTAAAAATAGTATAAATTGAGGGGAGAAATTTACAATAAATTAAACTCAGGCTAAAAATCTATGGATTTTCTGGTGCGAAAAAGCCGGCAGCGAATGGTAAGATTAATTTAAGTTAAACTTTATGGAATATTTCAATCGCCGGAATACATAGTAATTCAGGTGATTGTTCACCCAACTGGAGCTGCCGGTGAAGAAATTTCTTGCTCTGATCCTGATCATAACCTTCATTTTGACTTCAAGCCCTGTGGTTGCCCAGAGCGCGCCTGGCTTTTCAAAAATGGTGATCAATATCTGGCCGGAATATGACAGGCCTGGAGTTTTGGTTTTCTACCGGATAACCCTGTCTGCGCAATCCAGCCTGCCGGTGACTTTGTCGCTGAGGATACCCAAAGCCGCGAAAGAACCGTTCAACGTGGCAATGAAAGATGTTGACGGCCGCCTTGACACATTGCGATTCACCAGTGTGAATGAAGGGGAATGGATCAGGGTCACCTTTACAACGCCGGTCCCCGAAGTGCAATTTGAATACTATGATCCCTCTATTCGCGAGTCGGGCGCCAGCCGCCAGTTTGACTACATCTGGCCCGGTGATTACAACATTGAATCACTCGTCTTGAATATTCAGCAACCGCTGGACTCGTCAGAATTTCAATTGAAACCGGCGATGGGATCCGGTCAAATCAATCCGGACGGGTTTACATACTACGAATCGGTTGTCGGGGAAGTAAATGCCGGGGTGACCTTCACCATTCACATGGAGTACGAAAAGAAGGATTCCAGCCTGAGCGCGCCATCGCAATCGGTGAAGCCGGTTGAACCGATCACCACCAACACCGTAGGTTGGGAAACGCTGAACGAAGTATTGCCATATATTCTCAGCGGACTCGGGTTGTTACTGATCATTGGTGGCATTTACTGGTACTGGAGATCAGGCCGGGCAATTACTACCGCCTTCCGGAAACGCTACGCCATTTCACGGTCTAAAGAGCAGGATGCCGGTACTCCGGATATTTTCTGTCATCGATGCGGGCGCAAAGCATTACATGAAGATATCTTTTGCCGGTCGTGCGGGTCAAAACTGCGGGGAGAATGATTCAGGAATAACCACTGCTCACATTCTGGCTGACTTGACCGCCCCGGTTTGACCATTCACCAGCACCATCAGTTTCTTTTTATCCTCTTTCAGTATCCACATAGGTGCCAGGGTTAACCAGAATCGGGTGATGTGCATTCCGGATGAATCCAGCAAAAAGCCCTTCATAAGCCATCCCATGCGTTGACGGCTTTCCTCTGTGACAATTTTAACAAGCTTCCCGCGCGCGATTAACGCGGCGTCAGAGACCGGTAATGTGTAACTTGCTGCCAGACTGTCTACCAGAAAATCAGGAGAATACGGTTGAATATCAGAAAAATCAAAATCGTCTTCCAGATTTTCAAACCGTGACAAAAATCCATCCACCGCCATCACCTGAACAATCCGGTGCTGGATGGGAACGTCAAATGTTTTCTCTTCCATGTCATCGGATATCAGGGAAACAGGCAGCCGCCAGGTGACCAGGCCGTTCAACTCAAACTCCCATACCGGATAAAATGCCGGACGGTTTTCATATATTTTTTGCAGAATCTGATCACCGCCTGCTTTTTTGAGAGTTTGTCTATTTAATTTATCCAACCCGATTCGCAATGGGACAATCCTCGTTGGAGGGATCATCTGACGAATCGCGCTGGTATCGACTACCTGTGATGATTGACAGAACGGACAACTGGCGGAGATCCGGTTTTCGGTGATCAGAAATTCTGCGCCGCACCCTTTGCAGGTTAAGAGATGCTGCTGAATGGACTGGTTATGCCCGTTGGCAGTTGCCATGGAGGCAATAAAGTCATTCCCGCTTAACGCTTCATCAGAACGCGGACCGGAATCTTGCCGGAAGAACTTGCGGGTTGTGCAGTACTCACAAATAAGCGATGTGCCATCCGCGGCATAGGTCATGCGGCCGCCGCATTTCGGGCAGGTGATCCGCACCGATGACGCCGGCTCTGCAGGATCATTGACCTGTATATAGGTTTCAGGATTGATAATATCCTGTTCCTTCAACTTCCCATCCATCATCAACTGCCTGCGAAGGGCACGCGGTTCATTCGGATCTTCGATCAAGATCAAATCAAGCAGCTCGCGTTCCTGTTCAGGCACGGTTGCCAGCGTACTTAACCAGTACAGCGCTTCGATTTTCTCCGTTTTCGTTGGATTAACACGAAGTACCC
>CAYQTY010000331.1:0-3514 GCA_964420535.1 uncultured Leptolinea sp.
GTGCGCGCGCTTGGAAAGCGCGTATACCGCAAGGTATCGAGGGTTCGAATCCCTCTCTCTCCGCCAAATAATGATAAACAAAATACCGCTCTTTTGAGCGGTATTTTGTTTGGTTAGGGTACACGGTTGACATCCGTGCGGTCGTTTTACCGTTTAGTTAAGTTTGAACCTGTCGACTGTCTTCTGCAGCATTTCCGCCATTTCAGAGAGTGACATCGCTGACGCGGTGACTTCTTCCACCTGCGCGCTCATCTCTTCCGCTGAAGCAGAGACTTCCTCTACAGCCGCCGAGTTTTCTTCGCTCACTGAAGCGATGTTGTCAATCGCCTGGGTGATCTCATTGGATCCGGCAGCCATTTCTTCCGTCGCGGCTGTGTTTTCTTCCACAATGGCCGAAACGTCATCCGCGGCGGCAACCAGTTCATTGGAAAGACTTCCCATTTGTGAAACGGCGCTGGCAGCCAGTTGAGCCTGCTCATTCACCGCTTCGGCCGCTTTCAAAATGTTTTCCAGTGCCGCACCGGCTTTCGAGGCGCGTTCAGTACCCGTTTCCACTTCAACCGCGCTTTCATTCATGGCAGTCACCGCTTCGGCTACTGTCTCCTGGATACCGCGGATCAATGAGCCGATCTCTTTTGTGGCGCCGCTTGAGCGTTCGGCCAGCTTGCGAACCTCGTCTGCGACTACAGCAAACCCTTTACCGTGTTCACCCGCCCGGGCGGCTTCAATTGCCGCGTTTAAAGCCAGCAGGTTGGTCTGAGAAGCGATATCGTCAATTGTTTCCACAATGGCACCAATCTGATCAGACCGGTTGCCCATTTCCTGGACTTTCTTGGCGGAGAACCCAACCTTCTCGCGAATGGTTTCCATACCTTCAATAGTATCAGCCACTGTGGTGGACCCTTCACGCGCCGCTGTAGCGGCATTATTGGATTCAACAGAAACCGCATTGGCATTTCCCGCCACCTGTGAAATTGAGGAAGATAAGGTGCCGGTGAGAGATGCCATTTTGGAAACAGCTTCTGCCTGCGCCTGAGCACCTTTGGACACATTCTCGATAGCGCGGCGTAATTGTTCCACCGATGCAGCAGAATGCGTGGCAGCTTCTGTCTGCTGGGTTGTACCCCGGGCTACCTGCTGGATGGTGGTGGCAATTTGTGAGGTCGCCTGGCCGGCCTGGTCAGACGCCTGTGCCAATTGCGCGGACGATTGGTTCAGATTGGAAGCATTTGAAGCGACTTCGCCAATAGCATTACGCAGGTTGATCAGCATTTTTTCAAATGCCACTCCCAGTACATCTTCCTCCGATTTTGGCGTGATCTCGGCAGTCAGATCGCCATTGGAGAGCAATTCGGCGGAATTTGCCATGGATTTTTGGAAGTCGATCATATCCCTGAACGAATTCGCCAGGGTTCCAATCTCGTCTTTAGATTTGTAGGTAATATTCTGGTTGATTTTGCCTTCTGACATCAGAAGAGCGGTCTTGGACATGGATTGGATGGGTTTGGAAATTGAATTGGCGATCAGCATGGATATGATAACGATTGCGATAAGCGAGATGGCAATCAGGAAAATAATGGCATTCCGTAAATTTGTCACCGCGGCAAATGCTTCTGTTGTATCCTGTTCAACAATGACAGCCCATTGTTGATCGGGCATCCAATGATAGGCTCCGATGACATCATTTCCACGATAATCTTTATATTCAGACAGTCCATCTACACCGGCTAAAGCCTGTTTTGATGCATACGTATCTATTTTTAGCTCCAACTCAGACCGAGTTTCGATTAATCCGGCTTTTTTCAGATCTTCTTCAAACCGGGAAGGTGTTATGAGGAAGCTGTCAGAATTGACGAGGTACGCCTCTCCTGTATTTCCAAGTTGGGCGTTGCTCATTAAATTGGCCATATAGGTGGTAGGTACAGTGGCCAGAACAACCCCGACCGTTTTTGAGTCCACTACGACCGGCGAGGCGATGGCAATGATCAAGTTCCCGGTAGCTTTGGAAATAACCGGTTGGGAAATAACGATGTTCCCTTTGAAGGCTTCCTGGACATACGCCCTGTCCGACAGATTCATCTGAGTATTGTCATTGGTGGCTATTGAATTACCTGTCGTATCGACAAGAACCATGGTCTCATAGCGTCCCCAGCCGGAATAGAACTGGTCAATAGCGGATTTGGCCGCTTCCGGTTCCATGGATTGGATTCGGGCATTCGAAGACATTACTTTTAAATCTTTTTTCCGGCTATCCAGCCAATCCAAAATAGTGGCTGAATTATTTTTGGCTGCTTGATCCAATTGCTCAATCGTCTTCTCTCTCAATGCATTCTGGCTCTGGAGGTATGAGAGAATACTTATGGTTAACAGTGGAATCATAGAAATGCCGAGGAAATACAGAATTAATTTTCCCCGGATGGATTGGAAAAATGATATATTTTTATCCATTGGAAGCTCTCTTTCATATTCAATAGGGAGGAGAATTTCATTTTATATTTTTAGTATTTTATTAAACAATAAAAAAGAGATAAAATCTCCAGAAAAAGACGAATAAATGTAATATATATAATGTGAAATATTTCACAAAAAGAAAAAAGACTAATAAATACAATAAATAGCAGGATTACCAAAAAATGGAAATAAAAATAAGACAAATGGTATATAAAGGCAACGGATTAGGTAGCCTGGAAGATGGAAGTATCATTTTTATCCCATTTACACTACCTGGCGAATCGGTTTCTGTAGGCGATATTATTGTAAAAAATGGTGTACAGACGGCAATCCCAGAGAAAATTGTCAGTTCTTCAACTGAACGAATATCTCCGAGTTGTCCATATTACGGGATTTGCGGCGGATGCCAGTATCAGCATATTAATTACGAAGCACAACTCGAAATCAAACGATTAATTCTTATTGAACAACTGGAAAGAGTGGGATCTCAAAAAAATATACCAGTCAATCCAACGATTTCTTCGTCAAGGCAATTCGCGTACAGGAATCATGTTCAATTTCATCTCGATCCGGATGGTAAGCCGGGTTTTCAAAAAGCTCTCTCTCACGAGGTGATTGCGATAGATAAATGCCTGATCGTTGATGAAACGATCAACCAATTGGTGAAAACAATCCTATTTGAACCCGGAGCAGGGATTGAGCGGGTATCTGTCCGGGATGACGGGGTGGGTACACCATTGGTCCTCCTGACAGGATCATCAAACAATCCGCCGGAATTTGAAGTAGATTTTCCGCTCAATGTTGTTTACCGTAGCCAGGCTGGTGATATAGTGCTTTCCGGAGAAAGCTCCAATCAATTTTCAATAAGAGGGAAAGATTTCCAGGTTTCCGCCGGTTCTTTTTTTCAGACAAATAACGAAGTTGCGGAAAAGATGGCAGAAATTGTCGAAAGCCTGGCAAATGTTGACAGTCAATCCACGGTGATCGATTGCTACTGCGGGGTGGGTTTTTTTAGCCGGTTTCTGGCGGAGCGGGCCGGACGGTTAATCGGTATCGAATCGTC
>CAYQTY010000331.1:3524-3819 GCA_964420535.1 uncultured Leptolinea sp.
GAAGACGCCTGCAATGATTTCGCTGTCAATCTGGACGAGTTTGATAATGTGGAACTATATCAGGGGGCGGCGGAGATAATCCTGCCGCAATTGGATGTAAAACCTGATCTGGTGGTGGTTGATCCACCCCGGGCGGGAATCGCTCCGGCTGCCATGAAGGCTTTAATGAAATCCAAACCGGGACAGATAATTTATGTGTCCTGTGATCCAGCCACACTCTCACGGGATCTAAAAATCATGTTGACGGAAGGATATTCGATCGATTCCATAATACCTGTTGATATGTTCCCACAGA
>CAYQTY010000332.1:0-3811 GCA_964420535.1 uncultured Leptolinea sp.
CAACAGAATCGTCAGCACCAGGCAGGCGACGTAGCCGCCGATCAACAGCGCGTCTTCAAAATTGTAAACATCCTCCAACAGGGGTAGCGACCTCCCCCACCGGCTTCCTGACTTCAATTCCTCATCCCGTTCATTGGAGTGGTACCAGACGTTCCATTCATCAAACGACAGGTTGAGCTTCTTTTTACTGTGTTTCTTGCCACCGATCGCGTCGCATATTGAGACAACGGTTTTGATGAACGCGTCCATATCCACGCTTTTGGCGAGGAAGTTCGGCATGTCATTTTCCTTGTTCTGGTAGTAGCGGTGCAGGGAGACGTAATCCACATTCTCGTAACACAGGTCGAGCATTTCCATTTCCCACGAGCCAAATGTGGGCATGTCATAGGCGGAGGATCCGCAGGCAACTACTTCGATGGTCGGGTCCACCCATTTCATCACCTTGGCAGATTCATTAGCCGCCCGTCCGTATTCATAGGCGGTTTTCTGGCCTATCTGCCAGTTTCCGTCCATTTCATTGCCCAGGCACCACAACTTGATGCCGAATGGCTGTTCGGCGCCATTTTTACGGCGCAGATCACTCCAGTAGGTTCCGCCGGGATGATTGGCGTATTCCACCACATTGCGGGCTTCATCCAGTCCACGAGTGCCCAGGTTGATGGCGTACATCATGCTCGTTCCAGCTTCCCTGGCCCAGTCAATGAATTCGTGCATCCCAAATTCATTGGTTTCAGTGGTGAACCAGGCAAGGTCAAGCCGCTTCGGGCGGTTTTCTTTCGGGCCGATGGCATCTTCCCAATTGAAACCGGAAAGGAAATTGCCTCCGGGGTAACGCACCAATGGCACGTTCAATTTCTTCACCATGTCGATCACATCGCGGCGAAATCCGTTCTTATCTGACCGGGGATTTCCTGGATCATAGATTCCGCCGTATACCGCCCGGCCAAGTTGTTCTATGAATGACCCGTATAACCTGTCATCGATCCGGGAGATGACGTAGTCTTTATCCAGGATCAATTCGGTTTTCGCGGGAGTTGTGTTGTTCAATGGGTCGGACGTATTTTTCATTGTTTTATCCTTTGACACTTCCGGTGGACATGCCTTCAATAAAGAATTTTTGCGCGCTGAAGAACAATATTATGATCGGTATGATGGACATAACCGCACCGGAAATCAACAATGTGTAATTGTTTCCATAGGGGCTCATCAAACTGGTCAAACCAATCGGCAATGTGAACATTTTACTATCACTTAGCACCAGCAAAGGCCATAGGTAATTATTCCAGGATGTCATCCCAATGAATATAGCCATTGCCGCGAAGGCTGGCTTCATGAGTGGCATGATCAACCGTAAAAATATACCGTACTCGCTGCAGCCGTCAATACGTCCCGCGTCAATGATCTCGTGGGGAATACTCTGCAGGTATTGCCGGAAAAAGAAAATGGCTATAGGGTGCGCCAAGTACGGAAGGATAATTCCCAGATAATTATTGACCAGCTTAATGGCTACGATTTCACGGTACATGGGCAGCATCAAGATCTCAAACGGGATCATCATGACGATCAAAACACAGATAAAAAGGAAATTCTTTCCCTTGAAATCATAGAAAGCGAATCCATACGCTACCCAGGAGCTGACAAACAATGTGAGAACAGTTTGAACGATCGTCAGGATCAGGCTGTTGGTAAACCAGCGGAAATATTGATGGTCGCCGGTAAACAGATACTGATAGTTTTCAAGCGTGAAACTGGCCTGATCGATGGATAGATTGAAACCGTTCCGGATGACCTGCCCGCTGTCCTTGAATGATGTCAGCACGATCGCGATAAACGGAAGCAGAACAATCACACAAAGCGCGGAAAAAAAGGCTATCAGTAAGATTGAATTTAAATGGGTTTTGAACGGTTTATGTGACCCGGATTTCACAGTTGCCATTTTAACCATTCTCCTTTCCCAGCGCGCCGGAGAGGTTCAGTTGAACCATATTGATGATAAGCACAACCGCCAGCAGGATCAAACCGGTTGCCGATGCCAACCCGAGATTCCCCTGGCTGATGCCATTCTGATAAATAAATCCTACGATGGTCAACCCGATGTTGTTGGGAGAAGATTTTCCCGCCCAGATCATCTGGCTTTCAGCAAACATAGCCAGGCCGCCATAAATACTGATCGTCAACACGTAGATGATCGTCGGCTTCAGCAGTGGAACGGTGAGATAGCGAAATTTCTGCCATGTGTTCGCGCCGTCAATTTCACAGGCTTCATAGAGTTCTATCGGGATACTGTTCAAGCCGGAAAGGAAATACACAATATTGATCCCTGTCCATCTCCAGCATGCCAGAGTGACCATCACGATCATCGCTGGCCACTGCAAACTGACCCAGCGGATCTTCTCTCCACCCAGGAAATTAATAATGAAACTATTGACCAGAGCGGCGTTCGTTTCATTGAATAAGAATCGGAAGGTAATGCCTGCCACCACCACACTGCACAAAAGTGGAAGGAATAGGATTGCCCGAAAAAAATCACTTCCACGCATGGATTTACTGTTCAACATTACAGAAAATACGAGTGGAAATGGGATTAGCATGAGTAACGTTAAGGCTGTATAGATGAGGGTGTTACGTATGGCGATCGGGAATGTTGAACTGTTGAATAATTTTCTGTAATTCTCCAAACCAGCGAATTGAATGTCACCAATGTTGACATTTTGAAAACTCATCACGATGGTGCTTCCAATGGCATACACAAAGAATATCCCGAATAGAACCACAAAGGGTAAAACAAAGATATACGGTGCAACTTTTTTTGAGTTTAGCTTCAGGCGCATGTCGGGCTATCCTCTCATCTCATTTCATTTGTTGGTAAAAATATATGGGATTTGGTTTTTTCAGGAATAAAGCCTCCGGAAGATATTCCCCCGGAGGCTTCAGTTTATTTTGTCAAACTAAACCTAGGGTTTTGCCTGAGACAACATTTCTTTCTGAGTGGCATCAAGCTCTGTTTTGGGATCAACTTTTTCAACGAAGATCTTGTTCCAGGTGGTGGCGCTCAGGTAATCATTGATCGTTCCGGAATTCTGCATGGTCTTCTGAGTGAACATCTTATCAGAAACCGAAGCCAGAACATCAAACGGATTGGACACGAAATATTTCAGGAATTTGTTATTCGGGTCGGTGGTGATGGATTTATCCTGGGCTACCAGTTTATTTACCGGGTCAAATCCGAGGACTTTCCAGAGACCAGCGCTGCCTTCGGGGCTCAGTTTCGCCCAGACCACAAATTCAGCCGCAAGTTCAGCGTTGGCGCTCTTTTTGTAGACAGTAGTTCCGGTTCCGCCGAGGCCCACGGACTTGTAGGATTTTTCGTCAAACACAGGCAACGGGGCAATGGCGATCTTACCAGCCAGATCGGGCATTTCATCGGTGAAGCGACTCATGTACCACAGGGGATAACCAAGGGCAGCAACATCACCATTGGCGACAGCGGCTTTGCCTTCGGGAGTGTCAGCATTGCCGGTGGGGATGAAACCGATGATGTCTTCGTCAACCCACTTGCGAACCAGGGAAGCGGATTCGACAGCAGCGGGGGTATTGAGAGTGGGCATGCCCTTCTCATCGATCAAAGTAGCGCCTTTTTCAGACATGAACACGGTGAATTGATACGCGCCGTACGTTTCGCAGTACGTCATATAGTTGCCGGTTTTTTCTTTGTAGGTCTTCAAAGCCTTTTCGAAATCAGCCCAGGTTTTGATGGTTTTGTAATCAATTCCGGCTTTTCCCAGCAATTCGGTGTTGTAATACATGACGG
>CAYQTY010000333.1:0-3803 GCA_964420535.1 uncultured Leptolinea sp.
ATAGCCTTATAAAGCCTTTAACCTGTGCCTGAGAAGAAATATCAGAGAACCGGTTCTCTTCGAGCGCTTCGACGAAAAACGGCTTAATATGCAAAGCCTTTGAAATATCGTCTATAGACGATTTTCGGGCAAGACGGGCTGATTTGAGTTGTTCTCCAACGGTAGATGACATTGGTTCTTTAATTTATTATAAAATCCGGCCAGCCAGCAAAAACTGGAACTGGCCGGAAATGGCTGGCAACTGAAAATTAAATTATTCTGCTGCGGCAGCGGGTTCTTCCACTACTTCGACGGGGGCGGATATTTCCGCGGCAGGGGCAACAGGAGTGGCAGGTACTGCAACGGATTCGCCTTCGCGATGGACAATGATCTTGATTTCAGGAACAAGATCCATTGTGAGGCGGATTTTTGCCTTGTGTTCGCCCAGGTTACGGATAGGCTGAATTTCAACGGCGCGGCGGTCAATTTCCGTACCGAGCTTGCTGTTGACGGCTTCCGCAATCATCTGGGTGGTGATTGAACCGTACAATTTTCCGGTTTCGCCCGCTTTGGATGAGAACGTAACAACCGTGCCATTGACTTTTTCTGCCAGGCCGCCCAATTCGCTGTTCAACTGCGTGCGGCGAATGGATGCCTGGGATCGGATTTTGTCAGCCTGTTTCAACGCACCTAAAGTGGCAAGTAAAGCAAAGCCCTGGGGGAGGAGGAAGTTACGGCCGTAACCATCTGCAACTTTTTTAACATCTCCAGCACGGCCCAGCTTGTAAACATCTTTGATCAGTAATACTTTCATTCTATAAGCCCTTTCAAACAAGTGTCATAAATCGAAGGGTACAACGACTCATGCAAGTAGAGATTTTACCAGCATGTGGATAACTGGTCAAATTGGATTAGTCATTAAGGATGGTTGAAATGTCACCCACGGGGAAAATTGATAAAGAAGATTCTTGAGTGATTTCAGATTCTTTTAAATAGGTATTTACCGCGGTCACAAGATTTTTTAAGGTTTCTTTTGTTGGAGCAAAAGCGATAACTATCTTAGACGGACTTTGTGACAGATCAGTAATGGATTTAAAGGACGGAATAATGGGGAAATCTTCCTGAAGAGGTTGGTCATCGTTATTTGGCAAATACTCTTCCGAGTTAATCGTAGTAATAGTCACTGCACCCGCTGAGTGCAAGGAAATAAGTAAATCCTCCAGATCGTCACGATCCGGAATAATAAGCATAAGTAGAAACATCATTCAATTTCTCCCGATTTAAGTATTTCTGTTTCTGTTGATATCACTGAATGAGGGATAAGAAATCCGGGTGGATTTGAAAACGCTTGATTTAATAGTATTGGTGTGACCAGCGTTGTAATCAAGATAAGGATAACGATATTCGTAAGAACCGTTACATTGATCAACCCGGCCCCCGCACCAATACTGGCTATGATCAATCCGACTTCGCCCCGGGAAACCATACCGGTTCCCAGTTGATAGGCTTCAAGCCAGGAAAATCCCCCAATTTTCGCTCCCAATCCGGCGCCAAGAATTTTGCTGAGAATGGCAACGCCAATGATGACAAGTAGGAATAGGAAAGATTCAGGGGAAAATAACCGTAGATTTGTTTTCAAGCCGATACTGATAAAAAAGACCGGCACAAAAAATCCATACGCCAGGTTGGATATACCCTCTGAGACAATTTCTTTTTCCCGTGTACGCGAAAAAAACAATCCGGCGAGAAATGTACCGGTAATGGCCGCCATATTCCCTACCAACTCAGCCAGTATTCCAAATGTAAATATCACGAGTAACGCAAATGTTACAGCTCCGTGAGATGTGCTGGTACGTTGGATAAGGCGAATAAATACGGGAAGAAAATAGTATCCAAAAATGCTGACAATTGAAAAGTAACCGACCATTCGAAGGATCAACCAGAGGATTCCGATAAAACTGATACTGCCTTCGATAGTCGCGAGATAAATGGAGAATAAAAGAATTACCAGAATATCGTCATATACAGCCGCTCCCATCAACCCTGTTCCAATACGGGTTCGAAAGCGCCCCATTTCCATCAACGTTTGTGCTGAAATGGAGACACTTGTGGCTGCCAGAGTCAACCCGAGAAATAGAGAGGATTGCATATCCATGTGAAATACAAACCCACATAGCCCGCCAAGAAGAATGGGGAACAAAACTCCCAGCGACCCGGAATACATGGCAAGTCTGGAACTTCGAGCCAAATCGTGTAAGTGGAGTTCGATCCCGGCAAGGAACATTAATAACAAGACACCAATTTCACCAATATGGTCAATAAATTCCATCAAGTGCGAATCGGTAATAAACGGCAGGTTGGCTATATTGATCAACGAAGGGCCTAGCAGGATGCCAACTAGCAATTCCCCAAATACCGAGGGTTGACCGAATTTAACACTTGCGCGTCCGGCAAGTTTTGCGGCAAACAATATAATTACTAATAAGGTTATGAGTTGAATAAAATCCGTCATAGTTTTATTGTAACAACAGACTCTTATTTTGAACCATAAAGGTGAACGTATGGATATCAGTTCTCATTGGAAAAAGTGGTCTGAAGAGCGGTATTCAAATTCAATACGCAAGTTTCCTGAGCGGAAGCCTGATTTTAAAACCGGATCAGGGATAAAAATTCCCGCTGTTGCGATACCTGAGATGGATGATTACCTAATGCAGCTGGGGTTCCCCGGAGATTACCCTTATACCCGGGGAGTTCAACCCTCCATGTACCGCAGCCGTTTCTGGACAATGCGGCAGTATGCCGGATATGCCACCGCGGAAGAATCAAATAAACGTTACCGGTATCTACTGGATCAAGGACAAACAGGTTTATCTGTGGCATTTGACCTGCCCACACAAATCGGCTATGACGCCGATGACCCGATCGCGGCTGGCGAAGTAGGAAAGGTGGGTGTTTCCATCTCGTCTATGTCGGATATGGAACAGTTATTTTCCGGAATTCCACTGGATAAGGTTTCGACCAGTATGACAATCAACGCGCCGGCCTCCATTTTGCTGGCTATGTACATTGCCGTAGCGAAAAAGCAGGGCGTTGAGGAGAAGTGCCTGAGGGGAACAATCCAGAATGATATCTTAAAGGAATACATAGCCCGCGGTACCTATATATTTCCCCCGAAACCTTCCATGCGGTTGATCACAGATGTATTCCGTTACTGTACGGCTAATATTCCGCATTGGAATACCATCAGCATATCCGGATACCATATCCGCGAAGCCGGGTCAACGGCGGTACAGGAGGTGGCGTTCACTCTGGCTGACGCCATTGCCTATGTCGACGCGGCGATTAAGGCGGGCCTTCAAGTAGATCAATTTGCGTCACAGCTATCCTTCTTCTTCAACGCCCATAACAATTTCTTTGAAGAAATCGCCAAGTTCAGGGCAGCGCGGCGGTTGTGGGCCAGGATCATGAAGGAGCGATTTGGTGCTTTAGATGAAAAATCATGGATGCTGCGTTTTCACACCCAGACAGCCGGCTCCACATTGACGGCACAGCAGCCGGAAAACAATGTGATCCGGGTAACGTTGCAGGCCCTTTCAGCTGTTCTAGGCGGAACGCAATCTTTGCATACCAACAGTATGGATGAAGCCCTATGGCTGCCCACAGAAAAATCGGTCCGAGTCGCTTTGAGAACACAACAAATTATCGCGTACGAATCCGGTGTTGCAGATAGTGTAGACCCTATCGGAGGATCTTATCTTGTTGAACAACTGACCAACAGGATCGAAGAAGAAGCTATGACATATATCCAAAAGATTGACGATATG
>CAYQTY010000334.1:0-3798 GCA_964420535.1 uncultured Leptolinea sp.
AACACCACCAAAGCTATCACCAAGGGTGTTGCTATCGCCTCCGCTGTAATCGCGGCTGTATCCCTGTTTGGTTCATTCATCACTGATGTGGCTAAAGTCCAGACCCAGCTCGGTCTGCCTGTTCTGAATTCCATCCGTGTTTCTGAGACCAAGGTTTTCATCGGCCTTCTGCTTGGCGGTGCGTTGCCCTGGTTGATCAGCTCCCTCTCCATCCGCTCTGTATCCCGCGCGGCTGGTGAGATCGTGGAAGAAGTCCGCAAACAGTTCCGCGTTCCTGGTATCATGGAAGGCACTGTCAAACCTGACTACGCCAAGGTCGTGGAAATTTCCACCCGTTCTTCTCAGAAAGAGCTTGTGCCGATGGTTGCCATTTCCATCGCCATGCCTCTGATTGTCGGTATGATCCTGCAGGTGGAAGCCCTGGGCGGTTTCCTTGCCGGTGTAATTCTCTCCGGTCAGCTGTTGGCTGTGTTTATGTCCAACGCTGGTGGCGCCTGGGACAACTCCAAGAAAGCCATTGAAGACGAACCCCGCGATCTTACCGCCAACACCGGTAAAGGTTCTGAACGCCACAAAGCTGGGGTTGTTGGCGATACCGTTGGTGATCCTTTGAAAGATACCGCCGGTCCCGCCCTGAACCCGATGATCAAAGTTGTCAACATGGTTTCTCTGCTGGCTGCCCCCATCATCGTGAAATACGAAGACCTGGGTATTATTGGTTGGGTTGTTGTAGCCGCTTTGGCCGCAGTCACAATCTGGTCAATTGCTCAATCGAAGAAACCTACCGTCGCCATTAAGTAGTTTTTGACGGCAATAAAGAGAGCGGAACCGCAAGGTTCCGCTTTTTTTTATTCCCTTTTGATAGAATCAGTAGAAATCACAAAAGGAGAAGGCAATGCATATCGTCCATGTATTTGTTCATATAAAAGCAGAATATGTTGCCGAGTTCATTGACGCCACATTAAATAATGCACGAAACAGTGTCAAAGAACCTGGCATAGCCCGGTTTGATGTTATTCAGGACGCCAAAGATGAAACCCGGTTTGTTCTCTGTGAAGTGTACAAAACACCAGAAGACGCTCTGAAACACAAAGAGACGGATCATTATAAAACCTGGCGTGACACGGTTGCAGATATGATGGCGGAACCACGTACGGGAGTACCATACAGGAACCTCTTCCCGGATGAAAACGGGTGGGCTTCATGATCCCTTTTGAATTTATGACATCCTCCCGGATTATGTTCGGGAATGGTGTCCTATCCGCTGGTGTACAGGCTGCCAGATTATTTGGCGCGAAGGCACTGTTGCTTTACAGCCAGAATGGGGCGCCAATCGACCGGGTAATGGAAGCCTGCGAACAAACTGGATTAACTATCGAAAAGTTCACGGTTGACCATGAACCTTCCATTGCATTGGTTCAAAAGATCGTGGAATTTTCAAGGAAAGAAAACTGCGAATTCGTAATCGCATTTGGTGGTGGGAGCGTGATGGATGCGGGAAAGGCGGCATCTGCCATGTTCACCAACCCGGGCAGTTTGTTGGACTACCTGGAGGTAGTGGGGAGCAATCTGCCTCTGACGCAGCCTGCCGCGCCATGCGTGGCGATTCCAACAACAGCCGGAACCGGTGCGGAAGTCACCCGGAATGCCGTACTGGCTGTTCCCGACAAGCAGGTAAAGGTAAGCTTGCGGTCTACGTATATTTTGCCGCGGTTGGCTGTAGTTGACCCCGAATTAACACTCGGGTTGCCGCCGGCTGTCACCGCGTATACCGGATTAGACGCATTAACCCAGGTGATCGAACCATTTACTTCGTCAAGACGCAACCCGTTGATAGACGTCCTGTGTCGGGACGGGATCACCCGAACCGCACGATCATTACGTAAGGCTTACCACAATGGGAGTGACCTCGAAGCCCGGTATGATCTGAGCCTCACCAGCCTGTATGGTGGTCTGGCGTTGACAAATTCCGGCCTGGGAGCTGTCCACGGATTTGCCGCACCGATTGGGGGTATGTTTGACGCCCCCCATGGATCGATTTGCGGAATTTTGCTGCCGCATGCTGTGGAGGCGAATATCAAGGCATTACAGGAACGGGATCCGGATAACATGGTCCTGAATCGATATAAAGTCATCGCCGAATTGCTGACCGGTAAAAACGGGGCAGGACCGGATGACGGGGTTTCGTCTCTTGCAGAACTGGTGACAGAATTAAAGATTCCACGGCTTCGTTCCTATGGAATTCAACCATCAGATTTCCCTGTGATCGTGGAAAAAGCGCAAAATGCCAGCAGCATGAAGGCGAACCCGATCATACTCAGCAACAAAGAATTAGTAAAAATTCTCGAAGAGGCTTACTAACAAAACAAACCTGGAATTTTCCAGGTTTGTTTTGTTTAGAATAAAGAAGTTTTGCGTTACTTGCGTATAAAGCTTACCGCGATAGTGCCCGGACCGGCATGTGTCAAAATAGCCGGGGGTAACGCGTATACGGGAACATCGTCAACACCAATTTCGTGTTTAAATTGTTCGACCAGGTAAGCCACATCCGCGGGGGCGGCGCCTTCCTGCGATATACAAAGATGCGCATTACCTTCTTGGGTGATCTCCTCGCGAACCAGTTCGATCAGGCGTGCAATGGCACGTTTCTTTGTGCGCTGGCTTTCAGCCGGTTCTGTGCGGCCGTCTATGAGGGTAAGAATGGGTTTTACCTGAAGGATCGAGCCGAACAGCGCTTTAGCACCGCCAATGCGGCCGCCTTTGTAGAGATATTCAAGTGTATCGACCATAAAGTAAATGCGGCTTTTGTTCGCCATCTCCGTAATTTTGTTGACGATGGTATCTGCATCCATACCGCTTTTAGCCAGGCGGTCAGCATCCAGAACCATTACACCCAGACCGCCAGCGATGGATTTGGTATCTAATACACGGATATCAACACCGGGAAAATCCAACGCGGCGACTTCCGCGCTACGCACGGTGCCACTCAATGCTGATGACGGCGCGATGACAATACCGGTCTCGTTTTTATCTTTCAATTGCTGGTAAAAGGGATGATACAGGTCAGGGGGAGGGGCAGCAGTTTTAGGGAGTTGGCTGGAGGAGCGAAGTTTTTGCAGGAACATGCCCGAATCCATTTCGGTGTCATCGCGATAGGAATCATTCCCAAAAATTACTATCTGGGGGAGAAACGGTATACCCAGTTTTTTTGCTGTGGAAACCGGAATACTCGATAGTGTGTCAGCGATAATCTGGACCATCGGTTGTTCCTTTCAAAAAGACGAATTTGGAAAACGAGCGTTTTCTAATTAATTATTATAGCTGACAATTCTCAGAATTCTTTAATTATTCAGGGGTAAAAGCGGGAAGATTCCCGGCAGCCCGGGCGGTCGTGACCGCGTTAATTACCGCCTGTGCCATAACCTCTACAGCAAAGGCTCCAACAGTATTGACATCGGCTTTATATTTTCCTGTGACTACAGCAAATATGGTATCACCGTCAAACATCGTGTGGGCCGGTCGTATAGTCAACGCGAGACCGTTATGGCTCATTTGCGCAACCTTATTGACTTCCTCCTTGTTAAGATTGGCATTTGTCGCGACAACCCCGATAACTGTGTTGGACGCAGCGGATGCAAAGGTCATTATGGTGCGGCCGGTAATACTTTTCATTACTTCAAGTGTGTTAGCAAATTGCTCTTTACCACCGATATGAAGGGGGCCGGCCTGTACCGGGCGGGCCCCAGCTATGATCTTCCGGGTGTTGGGATCGATAACGTCACCGAACGCGTTGACTGC
>CAYQTY010000335.1:0-3790 GCA_964420535.1 uncultured Leptolinea sp.
GCACCAGCCTTGAAGGTATTGAGATCATCGGCCCACCCCATCCGCCTTCCGGCTTTGAAGCTGAACGGGCTTCGGTGGATATTGCCGGTGATCTGTCCGCACAGGGGCTGCGGACACTGAGCGTTCCGGCGTACCGCTGGGTTTTCGGGTGTTCCGCCGTATCCGGTGCCATGATCGCGGGATATTATGACAACAACGGATTCTCCAATATGTACTCGGGACCATCCAACGGGGGCGTGATGCCCATGGTGGACGGGATGTGGTCAAACTGGTCTGACGGCTCGGATACGTACCCTAACAATCCCCTGATTGCCTCAAAGAATGGCGTGGACGGCCGAACATCAAAAGGTTCCATTGACGATTACTGGGTGCGCTATGGAAGCACGGCATCAGATCCGTTTATCACCGGTGGGTGGGCGCAGCATTCATTTGGTACGGCCATTGGCGACTATATGCATACCAGCCAGTCAACGTATGGCAATAGTGACGGTTCAACCCGGTTCTACAACTACTCATCCGGCAGCTCTCCCCTTTCCTGCGATTACATGGCCAGCGCCGGTTTGCCGGATGGCAGCCTTGGACGAAGGTCATTCTATCAGGCGCGCGGGTATACCGTTGCTGAATGTTATAACCAGAAAACAGATAATCAGGCGGCCGGCGGTTTCTCTTTCGCGCAATATAAGGCTGAAATCGACGCCGGTCACCCGGTGATGATCAACCTGGCCGGTCATACTGTGGTCGGTGTGGGGTATGACGATTCGTCACAGACCGTGTATATCCATGACACGTGGGATACCAGCAACCATCAGATGACCTGGGGCGGCAGTTATTCTGGTATGGTGCTTCAATCTGTCAGTATCGTGAATCTGACGTCAACCATGCTGCCGGCTCCGTCACTGGTATTACCGGTAAACGCATCAGCGACCAACATATCCATGCCCACATTTATCTGGAACAGTGTGTCACAGGCAACAACGTACCAGATCCAGGTTTCGCAGGATCCCACATTCGCAACCTATCTGATTGATTCGGAACTTTATGACACCACATACACTCCGGCAAGTCCACTTCCTTCGGAAGGTGTCTGGTACTGGCGGGTTGCCGGGTTAACCACAAATGGTTTACTCGGCAACTGGTCAGAGATCCGGTATTTTGTGTATGACGTCACCCCGCCTGAACCCCCCTTGCTTGTTTCTCCGGCTGATCTGGCTGCCCCTCTGGGAACACCGGTCTTTACCTGGATTGCTTCAGCCGGCGCTTACGGGTATCAGTTCGCGTATGACGATAATTCCGACTTTTCCAGCCCGGTGTTCGTATCTCCCGATGGTATTGACGTGAGCGGCACGGTGATCACGTCAACCAGTTACCAGCCCCCGGCGGTTACACCGGGGATACTGTATCATTGGCGGGTCCGTTCTGTTGACGCGGCGGGCAATTGGAGTACATCCTGGAGTGACCCGTTCGCGTTCATTTCGCAATCGTCATTACCGGCTGCTCCTGTTCTAGCCTCTCCGGCGGCTGGAGCGCTTGCGAACAACCAGCCCGCGTTAACCTGGAATAGCGTTCCGACAGGGAACACATACCAGGTGCAAATATCAACCGTCTCGACATTTTTGACTGTATTTGAGGACCGCACAAAAGATCCCGGTGTTCTTTCACACACCGTGGAAACCCCGTTGTCGGATGGTTTGTGGTACTGGCGGGCACGGGCGATTAATAGCACAACAGGAGTGGGGCCCTGGAGCACAGCCCGCACTTTCACGTTTGATTCAACCCCGCCGGGCATCCCGGTGTTATCTCTGCCGGCTGATAATATAGCCGGCATGCGAGTCGTCCCCACTTTTTACTGGGGAGCCGTCACCTCTGCTACCGCGTATCAGTTCCAGATCGATGACAACGCGGATTATTCTTCACCCTCTTATTCCACCCCCGATGGATCTGCGGTTCCCGGAACCCCCATCACGGTGACAAATGCCAAACCCTCCAGCCTGGATCTGGTGACTCCTTATTACTGGCATGCCCGTGCGCGTGACGCGGCGGGCAACTGGGGCGATTGGTCTGATTCAAGAACGATCACCATTTTGCCCTTGATCCCGGCTGCGCCGGTGGTCACATCGCCAGCGTCAACCTGGTTGACCGGTAACCCCGCCCCCACCTTTACATGGAATCCCGTAACAAACGGCGTGCTTTACCGCATTCAGATCGATAATCAGTCAACATTCGCCTCTCCGGAAGTTGACCAGACCGATTCCGGAATCACTACCTTCACCCCGCCATCGCCCATTACTCCCGACGGGTTGTATTACTGGCGCGTGCAGGCGTTCAACGCGGCCGGTGAGGCAGGCGCCTGGTCGGCGGCGCGTTACTTTACCATCGACACAACAGCGCCAGCCCCTCCAGCGTTGACCACACCTGCAGATAACGCGGCGGGGTTGCGGGCCATACCCATCTTTTACTGGGGCGCAACAGCAACAGCTACGGCGTACCAGTTCCAGATCGATGACAACGCTGATTTCTCCTCCCCGATTTTTATCACACCGGATGGTTCGGCCGTCCCCGGAACACCATTAACCGTCATTAATGCCAAACCCACGGGGCTGAATGTGCTGACGCCATATTACTGGCAGGTTCGCGCGCGCGATGCTGCCGGTAACTGGGGTGACTGGTCTGCTTCCAGAACGGTCACCATCATGCCGGTCATTCCGGCAGCGCCTGTGGTTACATTACCGGCGACCGGTTTCCTGACCCGTGAAACCACACCAACCTTTATCTGGAATCCGGTGACAGCCGGTGTGACTTACCAGATCCAGGCCGATAACCAGTCCACCTTCGCCTCTCCTGAGATGAATCAGGCAGACACCGGCGGAGCGACAACCTTCACACCGGATACTCCGTTATCACAAGATGGTGTGTACTACTGGCGGGTGCGGGCTGTCAACGCGTCGGGGGAACCGGGAGCCTGGTCAACAGTGCGGTCAATCACAATTGATACCACCGCGCCGGTGGCTCCGGTTCTTTCTTTGCCGGTAGATAACGTGGCCGGGATGAGGGCTATCCCCATCTTCTATTGGACAGTAACCGCGACAGCCAACGCGTACCAGTATCAAATTGACGATAACGCCGATTTCTCTTCGCCGGTGTATTCGACACCGGATGGAGTTTCAATTCCAGGTACACCTATTGCCACAACCAGCGTTAAACCAACCGGTCTTTCCATTCTTACGCCGTACTACTGGCACGTGCGCGCGCGAGACGCCGCCGGCAACTGGGGAGGTTGGTCCGCGGCGCGGACAGTCACCATATTGCCATTGATTCCCACAGCTCCGGTGGCTACTTCACCGGCAACGGCCTTCCTCACCAGCGACACCACCCCAACCTTCACCTGGAATCCGGTTACCAACGCGGTGACGTACCAGATTCAGGCGGATAATCAGTCCAACTTTGCTTCACCTGAAGTCAATCAGGCGGATACCGGCGGAGCAACCACGTATACAGTGGAATCCCCCATCGCAGCCAACGGTCTGTATTACTGGCGAGTGCGGGCTTTCAACGCAGCCGGTGAACCGGGAGCCTGGTCCGTTGTGCGGTATTTCACCCTGGATACCACACCGCCGGCGGCACCTTTGCTCTCAGTACCGGCGGATAACGCGGCGGGTATTCGTGCCATTCCCACCTTTACCTGGGTTGTGGCTGCGACGGCAACCGCCTACCAGTTCCAGATCGATGATGCCGCCGACTTCTCTTCACCGGTTTATTCAACCCCGAACGGTTCGGATGTGCCGGGCACACC
>CAYQTY010000336.1:0-3771 GCA_964420535.1 uncultured Leptolinea sp.
CCGGACGGGTTCCAAAGATCGAGAGTACTTTGATGGCAGTTTTCACGTTGTGCGATGGTTCAGGAACGACCTACACCCAGTTGGAATACTTTGAACCCGCCGGCTGTCCACTTTTCTTCCGGCCAGGTATGCACGGTATCAATGATCACGCGCGCGGGTGTTAATTTGGCTACAACATCCGGTTCAAGGTTGCGGATCGGAGAGTGTGAGACCAGTACCAGAATGGCTTCGGCGTCAGCAAACACTTCAGCCAATGATTCCACCAGGTCAAGCCCGGGGATTTGCGCGGTGGTTTTATACGGTTCAAACGCTTTGACTTTCGCGCCTTCCTGTACCAGTAGGTGGGCGGTTTCAACCGCCGGGCTTTCGCGTATGTCATCAACATCGGGTTTGTATGAGAGCCCGAGTACAGCGATCCGGCGATTCTTCAGTGAACCCAGTGCGCGTTTGGCCAGCTTCACAACAAATTCGGGTTGCCCGTCATTGACCTTGCGGGCTGTGTGAATAAGCGGAGTGATATCCGGCGCAGCTTCCACCAGGAACCACGGGTCAACGCTGATGCAATGCCCACCCACACCCGGTCCGGGATTGAGTATTTTCACGCGCGGATGTTTGTTAGCCAGCGAAACAGCTTCCCAGACATCGATCCCGAAGCGGTCTGCTAGGCGGGAGAATTCGTTCGCGATGGCAATATTGACATCGCGGTAGGTGTTTTCCATCAATTTAACCATTTCCGCTGTGGTGGCGTCAGTCATGTGAATTTCGCCCTGAACAAACGCGGAATACAGGTCGCGTCCGGCCTGCGCCGAAGCGGGGTCAATACCACCGATGATACGGTCATTTTCGATCAATTCACGTAAAATCTGACCGGGTAAAACCCGCTCAGGGGAGTAACATAATTTAAAATCCTTACCGGCTTTAAGCCCGCTCTCTTCCAGGATTGGAGCGACAAGGCCGGTGGTGGTCAGCGGAGGAGAAGTGGACTCCAGGATGACCAGATTCCCTTCACGCAGGTGCGGGAGGATCGCCCTGGCGGCGGAGGAGACAAAGGTCATATCCGCCTGTTTATTGCCAAAGAACGGTGTGGGTACCGCGATAATGAACGCGTCTGCTTCTTCCGGTTGTGACTGAACACGCAAATTTCCATTACTTACTGCAGTCTTAACCAGATCGCGCAAACCCGGTTCATAGATGTGCAATTCACCGGATTGAAGCGTTTCGATGATGCGGGGATTTACATCCACACCAACCACATTGATTCCATGCGTCGCGAAAGTGCTCGCCGTAGGCAGGCCGATATAGCCCATCCCCAGAACACAGATTTTCTTGAAATTCACAGGATCACCTTCAGGTAGATTTACCGCGCCCGGAATTATCCCATACTTCCTCAGGCAGGCAAAGTCACATATTCATACCGCAAAATAACTCTATAATAAATAAGATTTTACTACACGGCGGTGAAACGTGAGCAGCATAAATTACGGTACTCTAATTCCTCTGGTAATTGCCATTCTCGCGGGTGGGGCGGGCGGTATTCTGGTCATTCTAGCCTGGCAAAAAAAACGGCGCGAATCTGTCACCGGCACCTGGCTGCCCGCTCAGGGTGTTATCCTTTCAAGCAGTGTGAAAGAACATCGCGCTGTTGATGGCGGGAATCCGGACAGGTCTGTCTATTCGCCGCTGGTCCGGTACCAGTACACACTGGGCAGCCGCACTTATACCGGTATGCGGGTGACGTTTACCCCTGTTCAATATACCCGCCAGAAGGCGGAGCAAACTGTCAACCGGTTCCCTCCCAGTACACCGGTGACGATCTATTATGATCCACTGCATCCAGAGGAAGCCATTCTGGAGCAACACTCCACAGACCACCAGACTTTATTTACCCTGGGTGTTGTTCTTTCTGTTCTTAGTGTAGGATCCATGTGCATCACTCTGCTGGTTTTTCTGGTGGAAAGATCGCTGCAATAACCATGGACGGGACAAATCCTCCACTTCATTTCGTGATAAACTCATAATATGCAGCTGGAAGTGCTTATTGTCACTCCTTCCGGACCTTTTGGGGAATTAATCCGGCTTACACTGGAAGCTGACCCGGAATTTCACTGTGCCATGTTGGACAACAGCGGTGATTTGAGGGCAACTCTCCAGGAAAAACCGTGCCAGGCGGTAATTTACGATTGCTCATTCCCTCAGCCGGTACCCGCCCAGGTGGTGACAACTCTGCACGAAGATTTTCCGGAAACCGCCATACTGTTGATCCCCGCTGACAACCGCTCGGAATCATCCATCCCGGCCGACGGCTGGGTCACCCGCCCTTTCGATGCCTCTTCGCTGGCGGAAGCGGTAAAAAATGCCATCAACAAAAGAATTCACCCTGAAGCCATGAAATTCGTCCCCAGGGAACCGGAACGGAAACCGTCTTCCTGGTGGAATGCTTTCCAATCCGGCATTCGAGAAACAGCTGCGGACAGCGGTTTGATGATCCAAAACGGTCTGGTGATTGCGTCTACGCCCAATCTTGGAACCGCCCTTCAACAGCAGGTTACAGCTTCCGTTCTGCGTTTCTGGAATCCGGAAGACAGCTCTGACCTGATGCGGTATGTCAAAGATCTGGTCAACGGCCAGGAGTGGATGATGTATGCCACCAAAGCCGCTGACGGTGCCGTCCTGGTCCTTCTTTATTTACCTCAGACACCTGTCACCCGGGTGCGCGCCCAAACGCTAAGACTGGCCAAAGATGTGGCCGGCTTAATGGTCAAACCGCAGGAAACACGCACGTCCACTCTTCACGAAAACGCTGAACCTCCCCGCCTGCATGAGATTCTGGGAGAAAAGACAGGCACCGGTCATGTGATCAAGAACGGGTTCCCGGTGGAATGGTTCCGTGAAGCCGACCTCCCGGATTTCCAATCAGAGGGATCAACAGAAGAAGAAACAGCCCCTGAAACCACACCGTTAAAATCAACACCCGAAGACCTTGAAACGGCTATTCCATTTCAGGCCGAATCGACCGGTGAAGAACCTGCTGTCTTGAATGAATCGGACGAAGCGAGTCTCCCGGTAGAACCAGCTGTAGAGCTACCGACGGGCGATGTACCAGTGGAAGAGATTTTACCAGCCGAATTAGCTGGAGTGGATGAAACTCCTGAACCTGTCACTCAATCGCCTGAGCCCCAGACTGAAACAGAGTCACAACCCGAAGCCGCTCCGGTTCAACCTGTCGAAGAAGCTGATCTGGGTAAATTTCAGGCGGTAGATCTTTTGTCCGAGATAAAACCCGAAAGCGGACTCGACGAAATGCAGCCGATTCCCTTACAGGAAATCCAATCCGAACCATCCATTAATGAACAATTTGAGGCGCTGGAAAAATCTGACTCAACACTCGAAGCCGGCCTTCTGGCTGAAGAACCAGTTCCTTCCGAACCTGAACCATCCCTCCCGGGAATAGGTTCGGATGAAACTTCCTCTGTGAGCCGTGATGAAGTGGAAGAAGCCCTGTCCATCCTCAGCGACAGGTTGAACATGGAAAATCCGGCGGATGAAAACACGTCTGATGCCGACACCGTTAGCGATATTCTAGACGCACAGAAGATACTGACTGAAACCGACTCAACCGGAATTGATGTTGAATCATTTCAGGCTGAGCTCTCCAGGTTGGAATTCAATGATACCTGGTCGATGCCGGAGATACTGACAGGCAGCCCTCAGGAAGCATCCAATATCACCTCGTCGGAATCGGAAGAGATGGCCACATTCCTGGCCGGGATT
>CAYQTY010000337.1:0-3759 GCA_964420535.1 uncultured Leptolinea sp.
TTCGAAGAGGTAGGGTACGGCATCCGCGCGGAATCCATCCAGCCCGAGGCTGGCCCAGTAGCGCATGGTATTGATCATCTCTTCCTGAAGAGCCGGGTTGCGGTAATTCAGGTCAGGTTGTGACGCGTAAAAACGGTGCCAGTAGTATTCACCCACTTCCGGGCTATATGTCCAATTGGAAGGCTCAGTATCCAGGAAGATAATTCGCGTATCGGCGTATTCCTTTCCGGTCTTGCTCCAGACGAAATAATCCTTGTATTTGGAGGACGGATCTTTCAGCGCGGACTGGAACCAGTGGTGCTGATCGGAACAATGGTTAAGCACCAGGTCGGCGATGACATGCATGCCGCGTTTGTGTGCCTCATCCATCAGTCGCTTGAAATCTTCCACAGTACCAAAATCCGGGTGGATGTGCAAGAAATCGGCGATATCGTAGCCGTCATCCTTCAACGGGGAAGGGTAGATGGGCAGCAGCCAGATACAGTCAACGCCGAGATCCTTGAGGTAATCCAGCTTTTCGATTACGCCGGGCAGGTCGCCTTTGCCGTCACCATTGCTGTCTCGGAACGCGCGCACATTTAATTCATAAAAAATGGCATTCTGGTACCAGTTTTCAGACATAGTTTTTCCTTCTGGTTGGATTAGAAACCTTGATACACAAATGAAGCTGAGGGGACGTTGCTCCACAGGATGCTTAATACTATACACAGAATCATAGCGGCTACACAGGCGGATTGGCCGATGCGGGTCAAACTTCTGACGGCATACTCTTCGCCATTCTTTTCCTGGAGTACATCGAGGGCAAACGATATCAAGAGGGCGGACAGGGGAGCCGCGAGTTCAAGGGGACGGACGCGGGTCAAACCGCCGCCCATGATCAAGGACTGAGCGAATTGAACCGCAAGCTTCAATCCTCCGGTGGAAAACAATATCCAGGTTGGCAGTAAAAGGATGAAAACACGTAAGGACATCGCAGTCTGCTTCAAGGTGGATTGTTTGCCCGGAGCGTTATGGCTTGCGCGGGCGGCTGTCAGATGGTCAAACATCTGATAAAGGCCGTGGAGAAGTCCCCATACTATCAGCGAGATGGTGGCGTTATGCCACAGGCCGCTGACCAGCATGGTTACCACCGGCGGGAGAACAACACGCAACGGGTGGTCGGAAGTCAACTTGCGGCGGACCAGTGCCCGCTGGATGGGAAAGAAGATGTAGTCACGCAGCCAGCAGGAAAGGCTCATGTGCCAGCGGTTCCAGTAATCCAGCATATTGCGCGCAAAAAACGGCTGTTTGAAATTGGGTGACAGACGGATGCCGAACAACAGGCTGATGCCCCTCGCGAGTGAGGTGTATCCCGCAAAATCGTTGTACAACCAGAAACCGTAGACAAGCAAGGCGATCCACCGGTCGGATATCGCGAATTCCAGCGGCCGGGTGAAAACACCTTCAGGCAACAGCGTGAAGAACAATCCTGCGATCACCAGTTTGCGGAATAGACCAGTCAGAATTAGCCAGCCGGCTTCTGACAGTGTATCGTTGCGGACTGAACGGTCAGCGCTCAATTGCGGGAGGAAAACTTTTCCCCTTTCAATCGGGCCTGAGAGGATGCGCGGGAAATAGGCCAGAAAGACGCCGAAGTTAACCGGATCTTCTTCCGCCGTAATGAGCTTCTGAGAAACATCCACCAGGTAGGATATTGCCTGTACTGTATAGAAAGAAAACCCGATGGGCAGCAAAATACGGGTGGTTAACGGGCTGTTGCCAGCTAACGCGCGGAATAACAGGTCAATCCAACCGGCGGCGGCAAAACGGAAGAAAACCAGCCCGGCCGCGTTAAGTATTACCCCGAGAACCAGCCAGTTCTTCCGGTGATGTCCCGAACGCGCGATGCGGATCCCAAGGAAAAAATTAACCAGAATGGATACCGCCAGAATAGCCGCGAATTCCCAGCGCCAGGATGCCGCGAAATACAGCGAACAGGCCAGCAGCCAGACATTCTGCCCGCGCGCGGGGAGAATGTGATAGACAGCAAGGACTCCTGCCAGAAAGATGGCAAAAGCCGGGCTAATGATCTCCATTTGCCCTCATCGAAACCTGCCCACCGGCATCTGCTTGTATGATCTCAACCGCGCGTTTCGCGAACCATCGGCTGAAGACATCCGCGCCCTGCATATTCAGGTGTTTCACATCATTCCAGCGTGAACCCGATATGAATGTGCCAATCTCTTCCTGGGAATAGACGAAGGGCACTCCATATACATCCACCCGTTCTTGAACCGGTTTCCGAAATTCGGTGAAATATTTAACGGAATCGCCTTCCACATAATTTGGAAGGAAATCGGGGTAAACCGGCACTTCCAGCAGAATCACCTGAACACCCTGGTCTTTCATCGCCATCACCTCATCCAACCCAGAGAGGTCTTCGGCGTGAAGTTTGAATTTCGGGATGAATTCTTCTGTGTCGATGGTCAGGTCGTTCCCGCCATATTGCAGGAAGCCATCCGGCGCCAGTTCGCGCCTGAGGCGCGCGTAGAATTGCATGTAATCGGGGTTGAGCTGGTTGCGCGCCTGGCCAAGATAGCGGTAGAAAAGAGAGTTATCTGTCAGCCAGCCGCCGGGGTTGGGGTCCGCCAGCTTTTCACGTACCCATGGGTCTGACATCAGCGGGCGGGCCAGTTCACCGAAATCGCGTGAAAAGTCGCGCGCTGAGATACCGGCGACCAGAATTTTGGGATGATAGCGGTAGACCAGGATGGCGGCAATCTTGCCGGCGGGGGCGGCTGTCAGCGTACCGAGGCTGAAGTTATAGCAATTCAACGTTTGACCGGTAACGCTCGCATATTCTTCGGAGAATACTGCCGGATTGATGGCTGTATCCAATTGAGAACTGCCCAGGAAAATACAGTCCACCGGTTTTTCACGCGCGATACGGTCCAGAGCCTGGATCTTGATATCCATCTCGGCATTGGCTGTACCAAGCAATGGTTCCGGCCACAGGTCGACAGCCACACCAGCACGAATAACGGCTTCTCCTGTGAGCCAGAAAGCCGCCAGTAAAAGAACGGCGTAAAACAGCACACCGCCAAATGGCGGCGTGATCTGTAATGATGGAAAGGGAGACCTTTTTTCCACGGAAGTTTAAACAGTTCCCGGTTTAGAGTTTGGGCAGTACGATGGACTGCTGCCCCTGGTATTTGCCTTTTTTATCGGCATAGGATATCTCGCAGGGTTCGTCGCCTTCAAAGAAGAGCACCTGGGCGATGCCCTCGTTTGAATAGATCTTTGCCGGGAGGGGAGTAGTGTTGCTGATTTCCAGGGTGACGTACCCTTCCCATTCCGGTTCGAATGGCGTTACGTTGACGATGATACCGCAGCGGGCGTAGGTGCTTTTCCCCAGGCAGACGGTCAATACATTGCGCGGGATGCGCATATATTCCACCGTTCGCGCCAGCGCAAATGAGTTGGGGGGAATGGTGCAGACTTCGCCTTTGAAATCAACCATGGAACGGGGATCGAACGCCTTCGGATCCACTGTAGCGGAATAGACGTTGGTAAATATCTTGTATTCATCCGCTACGCGGATATCATAGCCATAGGAAGATACACCATACGATATAACCCCCTGTCGGACCTGGCGATCCGCGAAGGGTTCGATCATCTTATGTTCCACAGCCATTTTGCGGATCCAGGTATCCGATTTCAGTCCCATGTTGAGCTCCTCAATTGTCCTTTGGTTTTAATCGAGCGGGATATTCCCGCGGG
>CAYQTY010000338.1:0-3742 GCA_964420535.1 uncultured Leptolinea sp.
TGTCAACCTGCCGGTTTCGGCGACCGAAGACCGCGTGGTAGGCACCCTGGATATTGAAAAAGCCATTCAAAAAGGTGAACGTGCCTTCGAACCGGGTATTCTGGCAGCCGCCAATCGCGGCTTGCTGTACATCGATGAGGTCAACCTGTTGGATGACCATGTGGTTGACGTTCTGCTGGATTCCGCTGCCATGGGTATGAATATTGTGGAGCGCGAAGGCATCTCCTTCTCGCATCCGGCACGCTTTATCCTTGTGGGCACCATGAATCCTGAAGAAGGTGACCTGCGCCCACAGTTGTTGGACCGCTTCGCCCTTTCAGTGGATATTCATGGCATTCGCGATTCGCGCGAGCGCGTGTCCATTATGGAACGCAACCTGGAGTACGAAGCCTCTCCCGAAAACTTCCGCAAGATGTGGGAGCCGAAGGAAGAAGAAATTTCCAGACAAATCGAAGAAGCCCGTAAGCTGGTTGACCGCGTGGGCTACACCAAACGTGACCTGGTTTCCATTGCTTCACTGACGGCTTCATTAAACGTTGACGGTCACCGTTCTGATCTGGTGATCCTCAAAGCCGCCCGCGCGCAGGCCGCCATTGAAGGCCGCACAGCCGTCACCGACCATGACATTGCCATGGCTGCCGAACTGGCTCTGCCGCACCGCCTGAAACGCGGCCCCTTCATGCAGACGGAAATCACCATGGAAGACCTGCAGGAACGCATTGAGTCATTGCAGGGTGCATCCAATAAGGGAAACCCCGAAGCTGAACAGGAACCGGACGAAGACGCTTCGAGCGAAGTAAAAAAAAAGTAAGTGAGAATGCCACAGTCGAAGAACGTCAGGATCTGAGACCGCCTGAAGAAGGCGAGCTACCTGTATTTCAAGATGCCACCGCCCACTGGTGGGACGGCGGCGAAAAGACCAAGATAGGCGAAGCGTTCAATCCACGCAAGCTTGATACCCCGCTGGATCAAATGATCCGCAAGCAGGGGGGACGCCGTTCACGCACCAAGACCAATCAGGCGCGCGGACGCTATGTTCAGGCTCGTCCCACACCGGGAAAAACGTTCGATCTGGCGTTTGACGCCACCATCCGCGCGGCGGCTCCTTACCAACGCTCGCGCGAAGAACAACGTAAGCGTGTGGCCTTTGCCGTCCGTCCCGGTGACTATATGCGCAAGGTGCGTGTGCGCCGCGCGGCAAACCTGGTGTTATTCCTGGTGGACGCGTCGTGGTCAATGGCAGTGGCGGAACGTATGGCAGCCACCAAGGGCGCCATCCTCTCTTTGTTGACGGATGCCTACCAGCGCCGTGACCGCGTGGGTTTGATCGTATTCCAGAAAGACCGCGCGACGTTGATCCTGCCGCCCACAAACTCGGTGCAGCTCGCCCAGCGCGCTCTGGCCGAAATTCCGGTAGGCGGCAAGACTCCGCTATCGGCCGGTCTGCAAATGACCCTGGAAGTACTGCACCGCGAGTCTACTCTACATCCTGAGATCCAACCCCTGTTGATCGTGCTGACAGATGGCGCGGGCAACGTCTCCATGGGGCACATGGCTCCACTGGATGAATCTAATATGCTGGCGGATTTGCTGGCGGAAGAAAAAGTACACAGCGTGGTGATCAATATGGAGCACGCCGCGTTTGATCAAGGGCTGGCAAAAGTATTGGCTGACCACCTGCACGCTCCCTGTTACACCATAACCGACCTGAAAGCCGAAAGCCTGTATCAGACGGTGCGAAATGAAATGGCGCAAATCGGCACTGTTTCTATGGGTGGGATCGGGGCAAAGGTATAACCCGCCAAAGGCAGTATTTAAAAATGAAAAGGATGTGTCTGACCATGATGGAAGACACATCCTTATTTTTTCCCGGCCGGGAGCCCGCCGGGAAGGATGTTCAAGGTAGAAGAATTGATTTATGACGTGAAGGTGCGCCCCTGGATGTAGTCTTCCAACTGGTTGATGGTGAGTTCTTTATTTGAGATCAGGTCGCGGACCACATCACCAATGGAGATGACGGCCACCAGTTTGTCATTTTCAAGGACTGGAAGGTGGCGGATGCGTTTGTCTGTCATCAACTGCATACACTGGTCAATGGTGGCATCGGGAGTGACGGAAGATATTTCGGTTGTCATGTAGCGTTCAACGGTGGAGTGCAGCAGGCACTGTCCGGTCTTCGCGATGGCACGGACGAAATCGCGCTCGGAGACGATACCCACCATCTTACCGTCTTTCGTAACCATCAGAGCGCCCACATCTTTTTTTGCCAGCAGATTAAGCGCGTCGATCATTGTCGAATCGGGTGAGACAGACCAGACTTCGGTGCCTTTTGTTTTGATAAGATCTCTGACTGTAACCATGAATAACTCCTTGTGGATGGGATGGTCTGATCAGTTCTGCAGTGAACAAAACTGTTGTCAATAAGATCGGGAATAATAATGGGGGATACTGAATAGTCTACAGGAGGAGAACGCAAAAAGCAAACAAGAAAATAGGGTTTAATAATTTTGGAGTGCTGCCACTGCCAGCTCAAACAACCGCAGGCGGTCGTCCACGCGTTCGTCCCAGCCGCGCTTATCCCATTGCCCGGGGATTACCAGATCACCGGCGTAGGCTACTTGAACAATATCTACTCCTCGAAATTGAGCCACAGCATACAGAGCAGCGGCTTCCATCTCCACCACCAGGCAGCCATCTGATAATCGATTTTTGCGGCGGGCTGGCGTTTCACGGTAGATGGCATCGGTTGACCAGGTCTTTGCGAGACGAAACGGCACTCCACGGGTTTCCAATGACCGGCATACCGCGTTGATTGCTGCCGGTGAGGCTTTAACTTCCCTTGAGGGCGGCAGGTAATGGTAGGATGTCCCTTCGTCACGCACAGCCGTCTCGAGCACAACAATGTCACCCGGGTTGAGGCTGGTAGTCAGAGCGCCGCAACCGCTGACGGCGACGAATTTCTTTACGCCGGCGGCGATCATTTTCTCGAGAAGCTGAACGCTGAAAGGCGCGCCCTGGCCGGCCAGATACGCCAGAACAGGTATACCAGGGTTGCCGGAGCGGTACACCGGAATTCGGCCCATCTCTGAACCCAGGCTGCCGGCAGTTTCCAGCCGCCCTGATGACGCCAGGTCCTCGAGTACATCACCAAAGAAGCAGGCGACTGCCCGGTCACACCCGTTGATGTCTGCTTTGCCGCCGTTGGGATGTAGTATGGCTTCGCGGTCTTCGTCAAATTCGAGGATGGGGTATGTGGGTGTGGGCGTCATTGTTCCCCTGGGAGATTACCGCGGTCTTCCCGGACGGCTGATGGTGTTGATGGTCTTCATCAGGCTGGCTTTCAGAGTGGGGTCGCGGGTGACCATGACCGCCTGGTGCAGGTCAGCCAGGGCTAGTTCAGGTTGGGCGAGGGTGATATACGTAGCGGCCCGCTGGGCAAGCGCTTTCGCGTCCATGGGGTCAAGCTGAATGGCCATGCTCTCATCAGAAATAGACCGGGTCAGGTCCGGCACAGGTTTTTCGGCGTGGGCGATGCCACGGTTCAGGTAGGCCTGCTGGTTTCGCGGGTCGATGGCCAGCGCGCGGTCGCAATCCAGAATGGCTTCGTCATAGCGTTTCATTCCAACCAGTAGTTGACTGCGCTGCACAAAGCTGTCGGCATTTTTGGGTTGAAGCTGAATGATACGGGTCAGATCAAGCAGCGCCAGGTCATTCCCGATCCGCGCTACGGCCTCGAGCGATG
>CAYQTY010000339.1:0-3738 GCA_964420535.1 uncultured Leptolinea sp.
CACCCGGTTCAACATGCCTTCCTGCAGTTTGTCCGCTTTCACATAATACCTTGCCACCTGTAATACACCTTTGTTCATGGCCAGATTGTTATTGCCCGACGCAATGATCATATTGGCCCACTGCACCAGGCCGTCTTCATTCACCCGGTAATGGTGGAATAACGTTCCGCGGGGCGCTTCAATCACACCAATCCCTTCCAGGCTGTTGACTCCGGCTGTAGCCCGCACATTGGTGGACAGAATATCCGGATCATGCAGTAAAACCTCGATCATCTCGATGGCATATAAAATTTCGATCAGACGCGCGTAGTGGTAATGGAATGAGCTTAAGACAGCGCCTTTATCCAGACAGTGGAACTCCGCCAGTTCCTGGTCTGCCAGGGGTGTACCCGTCTCGGAAGCAATATTCAAGCGCGCCAGCGGACCTACCCTATACATGCCGTCAGGGTAGCCCATGGGTTTGAAATACGGGCTCTTCAGGTACGACCATGGCTCAACGGATTCACCGATATAGTTCAGGTAATCATGCGTATCCAGCGTGTCATCCAGAATACTGCCACGCGGGGTGACCACCCGGATATGTCCGTGGTAATGCTCCAGCTTGCCATCACGGCTGACAATACCAAGGAACAGGCTGGGAAAATTGGCAAAAGTGCGGATGTATTCCGCGTACTGGTTGAGGTTAGGCTTGAACCAGTCCAACGTGCGGCGGATGATCCCCAGCACTTCCGGGATATCCGCGAGGATGGATTCGCGTACCTGCGGCGTGAGCGGCGAACTGACGCCACCCGGCACTACCCAGGTGGGGTGAATTCTTTTCCCCGCCAGGCGTTCGATCACCTGCTGCCCGAATTGCCTCAGCCGGATGCCATCACGCACCAACTGCTGGTCTTTTTCGGCCAGGCCAAAAATGTTGCGTTTTTCCACCGGCGCGTCCATACCCAGCAGCAGGTCAGGCGCGGAGAGGTAAAAGAAATTCAGCGCATGCGACTGGATCAACTGCCCCAGGTTCAGTATGCGCCGCAGGGCGATCGCCGGCGGCGGAATACGCACGGATAGGATATGGTCGCATGCTTTGCTGGCGGCGATCAGGTGACTGACCGGGCAGATGCCGCAGGTGCGGGCGGTAAGGGATGGCATTTCGTAGAAAGGCCGTCCTTCGACGAATTTCTCGAATCCGCGGAACTGGGTGACAGCAACTCGCGCGTCTGACACACTGCCGTCGTCATTGAGGAAGATATCAACGCGGGCATGGCCTTCTATGCGGGTAACCTGGTCAATGGTGATCTTCTGAGTCATCCAGTCACCTACGCGCCAAAACGGGAAAGGTTGGTCAGGTCGGGTACGCGGCCTTCGATCAATTCACTCAATGTGTAAAAGATGGTATCAGCCGAAGGCGGACAGCCGGGCACAAACAGGTCAACCTTGACCACCTGGTGCAGCGGCAGCGCGGTCGGTAATAATGCCGGCACGCCTTCAGACGGTATTTGCCGGTTGAGGGCTTCGTGGTCAACATATACCCGCCGAAGGGTGGCTTCTGAACCATACGGATTGCGCATCGCGGACACATTGGCTGTAACGGCGCAATCTCCAAAGGCAACCAGAATACGGGTACGCTCGCGGATCATCCTGATCTTTCGCAGGTCTTCTTCCGTTCCCAACGCGCCTTCCACCAGGGTGATATCCACGTTCTCGGGGAACTGTTTCACATCCACCAGCGGACTGAACACCACATCCACTTTATCCGCCATTTCAAGCAGACGGTGGTCAATATCCAAAAAAGACATATGGCAGCCCGAGCAGCCATCCAGCCAGATGGTGGCCAGGCGGATTTTTTCTGTCATCGTGTACCTTCTCTCCGCATCACCAGGTAGGGCAGGAACTGGCGGCGTTTTTGCATTTCGGCTACCGACCGGCCTTTTTCAGCCAGGGCGCCGGTAGGGCAGACGTGCACACACTTACCGCAGTTGGTGCAGGTCTGTGATTCCCCCCAGGGGGTATCAAAATCAGTAATGATCAATGTTCTGATGCCGCGGTTGCGGAAATCCCGGGTGTGCGCGCCTTCGATCTCTTCGCACACACGCACGCAGCGGCCGCACAAAATACAGCGGTTATGGTCAACCTCAAATTGCGGATGGGAGGCATCCACCGTGAACTCGGGGTGCAGGCAGTCAAATTCGATGTGGTTGACACCCAGTTTCTGCGCCATGGCCTGCAGATCGCAATGCCCATTGGCCACGCATACAGCGCAGATATGGTTTCGTTCCGCGAACAGCAGTTCAACGATCATCCGCCGGTATCGGTCAATGCGTTCATTGGATGTAACGATCTCCATGCCATCTTCAGCGGTAGCGGTGCACGCTGCCACCAACCGGTCTGACCCATTAACTTCAACCATGCAAAGCCGGCATTGCCCGGCCGCGGAAATTCCTTCAAGATTGCACAACGTGGGAATATCAATATCATTTTGGCGGGCGACCTGGAGGATCGTCTCGCCTTCCGCCGCGCTCACCTGAACACCGTCAATGGTGATGGAATGAACCATGGGGCCGGTCATTTCGCGGACTCCGTTTGCGCTTCACTGTCTACCATACGGCTCAGATATTCATGACGGAAGTAACGCAGCGTGCTCAATATCGGGTTGGGCGCGGATTGCCCCATGCCGCACAGGCTGGTGTTCTTTACCATGTCACACAATTCTTCCAGGCGTTTGAGGTCCCAGGATGAAGCCTGGCCGGCTTGAAATTTTCCCAACAGGTTATACAACATGGCGGTACCCACCCGGCAGGGAACACACTTGCCGCAGGATTCCTGCATACTGAACTGCATAAAATAGCGGGCGATATCGATCATATTGGACGAATCATCAATGACGATCATGCCGCCAGAGCCCATCATGGATCCCAGGTTTTTCAGTAATTCGTAGTCTACCGGGGTATCAATCAATGTTTCCGGAATGCACCCGCCGGAAGGGCCACCGGTTTGAACTGCCTTAAAGCTGTTCCCATCCGGGATTCCACCGCCGATATCATAGATGATCTCCCGCAGGGTGATACCCATGGGAACTTCGATCAGACCGGCGTGACGGATGGAACCCGTAAGCGCGAAGACCTTTGTCCCTTTACTGTTTCCTGTACCAACCCGGGCAAACCACTTCCCGCCGTCGTTGACAATACCGGGGATGTTGGCCAGAGTTTCAACATTGTTGATCAGCGTGGGTTTTTGATCCACACCGGATTGAGCGGGATATGGCGGCCGCGGGGTGGGTACGCCACGGTTGCCGGAAATGGAGCTGATCAGCGCGGTTTCTTCTCCGCAAATGAATGCTCCGGCGCCCAGGCGGATATCGACCTTGAAGTTGAACGGGGTATTGCACACATTCTGACCGACAAACCCCATTTTTTCCGCCTGCTTGATAGCCAGTTTCAACCGTTTGATCGCTAGATGGTAGGCGGAACGGACGTAGACGTATCCCTTAGACGCGCCCACCGCGTACGCGGCAATGACCATGCCTTCCAGCACGCGGTGCGGATCGCTTTCCAGAATGGAGCGGTTGATGAACGCGCCGGGATCGCCCTCATCGGCGTTGCAGATGACATATTTCTCGTCGCTGTTGGCCTTGGCGACCATGCTCCATTTCAAGCCGGTTTTATACCCGGCGCCGCCCCGTCCGCGCAACCCGCTGTTTACCACTTCCTGAATCACTTCACTCGGCTGCATTTCGCTGAGCGCCTTGAC
>CAYQTY010000340.1:0-1758 GCA_964420535.1 uncultured Leptolinea sp.
TTCTAGTGAGTCTCTTCCGATAGGGATGACTATGAAAAGCCAGGAATACATCGAACTCGAAGAAAAGATAGGCGCTCACAATTACCACCCTCTTGATGTAGTACTCACCCGCGGGGAGGGAGTCTGGGTATACGATGTAGATGGTAATAAGTATCTGGATTGCCTGAGCTCTTATTCCGCGTTGAATCAGGGCCATGTGCATCCGAGAATCCTAAAAGCATTGGTAGAACAGGCAGGCAAGCTGACGCTCACATCCCGTGCGTTTCGGAGCGATCAGCTTGCCCTTTTCTATAAAGAAATAACTGAACTAACCGGCTATGATATGGTCTTGCCCATGAATAGCGGCGCTGAAGCTGTAGAGACTGCGTTAAAAGTTGCGCGCAAATGGGGATATGTATCAAAGAAAGTCCCCCGCAACAAGGCTGAGATCATCGTTGCCGAAGGCAACTTCCACGGCCGCACGATTTCGATCATTTCCTTCTCCTCTGAACCGACTTATAAAGACGACTTTGGCCCGCACACACCCGGCTTCATTTCCGTTCCCTTTGGAGACGCTTCCGCGTTAGAGAAAGCCATAACGCCTAACACAGTGGGCGTTATGTTAGAGCCGATTCAGGGCGAATCCGGTGTCAATATTCCACCCGACGGCTATCTGAAAAAAGTGCGTGAAATCTGCACCAAAACCAATATCCTCTTTATGGCCGATGAGATTCAAACGGGATTGGGGAGGACCGGAAAACTTTTTGCCACCATGTATGATGATGTCCGCCCGGATATCGTTATTTTGGGAAAGGCATTGGGTGGAGGTTTTTACCCTGTTTCAGTTGTTCTGGCCGATGACTTCATTCTTGGTTTGATCAAACCAGGTGACCATGGTTCAACATTCGGTGGTAATCCTTTAGCCGCGGCTGTCGCCCGCGAATCATTGAAGGTGCTGGTTGAAGAAAAGCTGACGGAAAACGCGGCGGCTCAGGGAGAATATTTCCTTGAACAACTTTCCGAGATCAACAGCCCTAAAATCAAAGAAGTGCGCGGCAGAGGGTTGCTTATCGGAGTGGAAGTCACAAAAGAAGCCGGGAAGGCTCGTAAGTTTTGTGAAGCTCTGCTGAAAGAAGGCATTCTGGCAAAAGAAACCCATGAGCAGATCATACGGTTTGCGCCACCATTGACAATTGACCGTCAAACGATCGATTGGGCTTTGGATAAGATCCGAAAAGTCTTGATGGAAGTCTAACCAGGATAAACCTATGGACTGGAAAACCGAGTACGCGGGAAAAATAGTCTCGGCTGATGACGCAGTGCGTCTGGTGAAATCCGGTCAGCGTATATTTCTCTCGGGGAATTGCTCTGTTCCCCGAGAGCTTTTATACGCATTGATCCGGCGTGCCCCGGAATTGACGGATGTCGAAATCTGCCAGGCGCTGACGATCATCGGCTCTGAATATGTCGAACCGGAGATGGCCGGTCACTTGCGGATCAATTCGTTATTCGCCAGTGCCAATGTACGTAAAGCCATTCATGAAGGCCGCGCCGATTTTACCCCGGTTCACCTTTCAGAATTTCCACTTCTCTTCATGAGAGGATACCTCAAACCGGATGTAGCTTTTGTTCAATTATCATCCCCGGATGAAAATGGATTTTGTACGTATGGCGTTGAAAGCGGACTGACTAAAGGTCCGGCGGAAGCAGCCGCGATCATTATTGCAGAGATCAACGAACAGATGCCGCACATGTGCGGTGACACACTGGTTCACATCA
>CAYQTY010000340.1:1768-3704 GCA_964420535.1 uncultured Leptolinea sp.
GATCTGACCGCCATCGTTCCTGTTAATTACCCTCTGGCTGAAATACCCATGGCGGATCTTCATGGTGACCCGGTCATGGACAAAATCGGTCAACACATTGCGGAACGCATTTTGGATGGCTCCACGCTTCAACTTGGGATTGGCGATATACCGAATGCTGTTCTTAAGTATTTACATCATCGAAAAGATCTGGGCATCCATTCGGAACTGATATCGGATGGCATTATTGAACTCGTGGAAAACGGTGTTATCAATAATTCGCGAAAAACATTGCACAAAGGGAAAATTACTACAGGATTTTTACTTGGAAGCCGGGTTCTTCAGCGTTGGTGTGACCATAATGATCTGGTTGAGATTAAGCGCACCGAATATGTCAACCACCCGATGACCATCGCAAAGAACTACCGGATGGTGGCCATAAATTCTGCCATCGAAGTAGATCTGACCGGCCAGGTTTGTTCTGATTCCATCGGGCACAAGATCTATTCCGGAACTGGCGGGCAATGTGACTTTATTTATGGTTCTTCCCTGGCTGAAGAAGGAATGCCGATCATTGCGCTGCCCAGCACGTCAACGGGATCCAATGGAATCGTGCATAATAAGATCGTACCCATGTTAAAACCCGGGGCGGGCGTGGTGACAACCCGCAACCACGTTCACCACGTCGCAACAGAATATGGTATGGTTGATCTATATGGAAAATCATTCCGTCAAAGGGCCAAAGCGTTGATTTCTATCGCTCACCCCGATTTCAGGGATGAACTCACTTTTGAGGCTAAAAAACTTAACTACATTGAATAACAATATGATGAATACACGTAAAGCTAAAATTGTTGCGACTGTTGGCCCGGCAAGTGAATCCGAAGAGAAACTTCGGGAAGTATTACTTGCCGGAGTTGATGTTGTCCGGTTGAACTTTTCCCATGGCACTCATGATGAGCATCGCCGGCGTATTGAATTGATACGTAAATTAGCCTGTGAATTTCGGAAGCCAATCTCCATTCTTCAAGATTTACAGGGTCCCAAGATGCGGGTTGGCAACCTTCCAAAAGAAGGTATAAATCTCGTGGAAGGTGATGTCGTTTTACTTACGGCTGCGGCTATGAACCCGCCTTCCGGCGTAAATCATGTGATACCCATGGAAGTTCCGGAACTTGCCCGATCTGTGCGTGAAGGCAATCGCGTTTTACTGGATGACGGCCGGCTCGAATTGCAGGTTGTTTCCTCCTCCGAGGATGCTGTTAAGGCCACTGTAAAACTGGGCGGTAAGTTGACCTCCCACAAAGGCGTCAATCTACCGGGAGCAAAGATCCTAATCCCCGGTTTTACAGAGAAGGACAAAGAAGATCTGGCGTTCGGGTTGGAACAGGAAGTTGACTATGTTGCCATTTCTTTCGTGCGATCCGCGGATGACATAAACGTGGTACGCAAAGCAATTTCCGAGTTGAAACCGGATCGATCTGATACCCGTCTTATCGCGAAATTGGAACGCCCTGAAGCCATTGCGGACCTGGATGCGATTCTGGATGTGGCAGACGGCGTAATGGTTGCCCGCGGCGACCTGGGGGTTGAGACGTCACCCCAGACTGTTCCGATCATGCAAAAATTGATCATTGAAGCCGCCAATAAAAAGTCAAGGCAGGTTATTACGGCGACTCAAATGTTGGAATCGATGATCTCCAATCCCCGTCCTACGCGAGCTGAGGCATCAGATGTGGCCAATGCAGTTTTTGATGGATCCGACGCGGTTATGCTTTCCGGCGAAACCGCCAGCGGACAATACCCGGTTGAAGCCGTACGAATGATGGACGCTATCATTCAGGAAGCGGAAGCCCATGATCTTGAATGGGGCCATTGCCACCCTACTCCCGATCCCATCAGTATGCATGATGATTCCTATTCTCTGGCGAGAGCGGCCAAGGAACTGGCGCAGGAT
>CAYQTY010000341.1:0-3699 GCA_964420535.1 uncultured Leptolinea sp.
CCGTCATCTTTATGGGCGGCTGGTCAGGCCCCTGGGCGGAACAATACCCCTGGCTGGGACTGATCTACACACTGATCAAAACCTCGCTGGCGTATTATGTGATCATGTTGATGCGCGCCGGCCTGCCGCGCTTCCGTATTGACCAGGTGATGGACATCAACTGGAAACTACTCACCCCCATGGCTATCGCTTTGTTGGCTGTCACCGCGGTTGTTGACAAATCACTGGCGTCCGGGCTGCTGGCCTGGCGGATCGTCGGCTTGCTGGCGGCCAATCTTGCCGTCATTCTGGTCACAATGCGGTTCCTGCGGGTGTACGCGCAGAAGAAACGCCGTCCGCTGGTGGTGCCCACATCGCCGGCTGCCCTGCCCGAAACCGATTTAGAGGTGACTTCATGAACGCCGTGCAGGTGGTCTTTTTGATCATTGCCGCCATTACCCTGTTTTCCGCGGTTATGGTGGTAAGTCTGAAGAATATGATGCATTCCGCCTTGATGTTGATATTGGCGCTGCTGGGTGTGGCGGTTATTTTTGCCATGCTGGAAGCGGGATTTTTTGCCATCATCCAGGTGGTGGTATATATCGGCGCCATTGCCATTTTGATTGTTTTCGCTGTGATGTTCACCCGGAATGTGGCGCAACCCGACCCGGAACAATTGAACAAAGGCTTCGTTTTTGCCGGGTTGGGTTCCACGCTTTTGCTGGCGGGAGTGGTTTACGCCCTTTCCGCCTGGCCCGGTTTTTTCGCGATGCCGGGGAATATGGATCCGGCGGCAGATACGGTGGTCACTATGGGCCTCGCGTTGACCGATCCACAGGGTTTTGCTCTGCCGTTTGAAGTGATCTCACTTCTTCTGGTGGCTGCCATAACCGGTGGTATCTATATCGCGCGCGACCGCCGCAAGGATGAAGACCGATGATACCGCTTTCGTGGATACTGGTCTTTTCACTGGCCCTGTTCTTTATCGGTCTCTTTGGCGCGATGGCGCGCAAGAATGCCGTCAATATTCTGATGGGCATAGAGTTGATGCTGAACGCGGTCAATATCAACCTCGTGGCATTCTGGCGTTATTTCCATTTCATTCGGGTTGACGGTCTGGTGTTCACCGCGATCGTGTTTGGGGTGGCAGCCGCGGAAACGGCGGTGGGCCTGGCTTTGATCATTTCCGCGTATCGCAACAAGCGTACGGTAGCGGCTGGCGAATTTGATTCCCTGAAAGGCTGAGAAACACAACCCCATGCCTGTAGAAACCCTGATCTGGTTGATCCCGTTACCCCCGTTGATTGCCTTCGCGTTGATCGTGCTGGGCGGAAACCGGTCACGCGCGTTGAGCCACTCACTGGCGCTCGGAGCTGTGGGGATTTCGTGGGCTTTGAGTATGTGGGTCTGTTGGAAAGCCGCCGGGGTGACTGATCTGGCAACAAATGTGCTGGCTTCCACTATAAACTGGCTGCCGGTGCAATCGGGCTGGTTGACCATCGGGGTGCGTATAGACCCCATAAGTACGGTTACCCTGTTCTTTGTTGCCTGGACGATCCTGTGTATTTTCATCTATAGTGTCGGGTACCATAACTTCGGGGCGCCAGCCGGCAATCATGACAAACCGGGGATCCCTCCGCATGGTGCGGAAAAGACCTCAGCCGACGGGCGGGTATTCCGGGTGCCTTCCGTTGAACCGATGTACTCCCGCTTTTTTGGATTTTTTGCCCTGTTCGCGTTCGCCATGTACATTTTGGTGATCAGTGACAGTCTGCTCACACTTTACATCGGTTGGGAGATCATGGGGCTGTGTTCCTACCTGCTGATCGGATTCTGGTACGCGAAGCCCTCTGCCCGAGACGCGGCTGTGAAGGCTTTTCTCACCACCCGGGTGGGTGATGTCTTTATGCTATTGGGACTGGTGGCGTTATACGCGTCAACCGGATCGCTCAGTTATTCCGTGGTTTTCAATCCTGAAGTCATTTCCCGGTTGAACGCCGTTCCAACCGGCATATTCGGACTTTCATTAGCCGGGCTGTGCGGCCTGTTGCTATTTATCGGTACCGTGGGCAAATCGTCACAATTCCCGCTGCATATCTGGCTGCCGGATGCCATGGAAGGCCCCACGCCGGTTTCCGCCATGATCCATGCGGCGACAATGGTCTCGGCGGGTGTTTACCTGGCTATCCGCGCGTTCCCGCTGGTTAGCGCGGGTTGGGTGCCCGGGGCCGCAATGACCACGCCCATGGTTGTGCTGGCATTTATCGGCACATTTACCGCCCTGTTTGCCGCCACCATTGCCGTGGCACAAAATGACATCAAGCGCGTTCTGGCGTATTCCACCATTTCCCAACTCGGGTTTATGGTGGCAGCGCTGGGCGTGGGTTCGTATGTGGGCGCGGTATTCCACCTGTTTACCCACGCCTTCTTTAAAGCGCTGCTTTTCCTGGGTTCAGGATCAGTGATCCACGGTATGGAACACGGCGCGCTGGCTGAAGATGACCATGTGGACGTGCAGAATATGCTGCACATGGGTGGCTTGAGGAAGTCCATGCCGTTGACGTTCTGGACGTTTCTGGCAGGGGGACTGTCACTCGCTGGTGTCCCGTTGATCACAGCCGGTTTCTGGTCAAAAGACGAAATATTGACTGGCGCGTTCACCGGCCAGTACTGGACGGTTTTCATCCTGCTGGCGCTGGCAGCATTGTTCACCGCGTTTTACACTGCCCGGCAGATCACACTGACATTCCTGGGCAAACCGCGCAGTGACGCGGCACGCCACGCGCATGAGAGCAGCCTGGTAATGACCTGGCCTCTGGTGGTGCTGGCGGTTTTTGCCGTGGCCGTAGGTTGGACGGGTATTCCGGCAGGTTTCCCGCTGGTTGGTGGTCACGAGGCGGGTTGGTTCCTGACGTTTGTTGAATCCATGAGTCCCCTTGAGGGGCGTGCTACTGAAAGCCATTCGCTGGTTCCACTGTTTGTCTCCCTGGCAGTCTCTTTGGGCGGGTTGTACCTGGGATGGCTGATTTACCGTAATTACCAGGAAGGCGAGGTCGACCCGGTGGAAGACGCGCTGGGACCTGTACATACTTTATTAAAGAATAAGTATTACATTGACGAACTGTATTCCTTCCTGTTCATCCGCCCGGCTCACTGGATGGCGGATGTGTTTACCTCGATATGGATGGATAGTAAGGCAATCGATGGCGCACTGCACGGTATCGGGGCGCTGGTTCCTGCCATAGGCGCACTTCTGAGGAACGGATTTGACAAGCCGGTTATCAATACCGGTGTCGACAACGCGGGGGATAAGTTGATCGACCTAGGACAGGCTGCGCGTAAGATCCAATCCGGACGCGTGCAACAATATATGGTTTACACCGTGTGGGTAATGGTACTCACAGGACTCGTTGTGTTCTATCTGATGGGAAGGGGATGATAATCAAATGATGGATCATCTTCTGACCCTAATCCTGTTCGTGCCCTCGGCGGCTTCGCTGCTGCTGGTGTTTATCCCCTCAGAACGGCGTAACTTGCTGCGGTACGCGGCTTTCGCGGCATCGCTCATTCCCCTGATGTTGACGATCCTATTGTGGCTGCGTTTTGACCCTGGCCTGCAGGGCTACCAGTATGTGGTCAATGCGCCGTGGTATCCGGCGATCGGATCCAGCTACCATCTGGGGGTAGACGGCCTCTCGCTGCCCATGGTTCTTTTGACCA
>CAYQTY010000342.1:0-3694 GCA_964420535.1 uncultured Leptolinea sp.
TTTTCTTTTGAGCTAACGATAATCTTTCAGTAACATTTTATGTGAACTAAAGCGTAACCTTGGAGTTTTTTTCAGTATCTGGTAAAATTGCACCTTGCTACTGTAAGGATTATTTTTGGAGGACGAAGTTGGCAAATATTAAGTCTGCAATCAAGCGCAATAAACAGAATGAAAAGAAACGCCTTCGCAACCGCGTTTTCCGTGGTGCTGCCCGCACATACATTGCCAAAGCTGACAAAGCTATTGTTGATGGCACCCCTGAAACAGCCGAAGCCGTGAAGAATGCCATCAGCGCTCTGGATAAAGCAGCGGAAAAAGGTGTTATTCACAAAAATAATGCCGCCCGCCGCAAGAGCCGCCTGATGAAACGGCTTAACGCCGCGCAGAACGCCTAGTTTCATATATCTTTCCGATGTTTGTTGACATAGCGGGAGGTCCTCCTCCCGCTATTTGTGTTAATCCGGAATGAGCCAGAATGCCGACTCCGCGAATCGCGGGTAAGAATCAGGCGTTGATGAAAGTGTTATAATCGCACAACATCGCCCGTACGCGCGGGCTATTTAATCTATTTAATCGGAATAATCCATGTTTCTTTCTGAACAATCTGCCGTAGAACAACGTCTCCTTACATACTTCAAGAAGCTGAACCTTCCCATTGATTCGGTGCAATGGAATTGGATCCCGTTCAGCGGGCACTGGGGAATTTCCACCTCCTTCTTCCAGGCTGCGGCTCTGGAAGCCCGTCAGAACGGCACGGGGGGCAATGTAGGGCAACGTGCCAATGAAATGGCAGCCGAGGCCGCGAAAGAGATGCTGGAGGCTGATGGAAGCCCCCTGAGCGGTTTCGAGAAGGTGGAAGCTGTAAAGGCGTATCTAAATTTGTATTTTTCCACATCCTCCTATGCCAACCGCGTGGTGGAAACTGTGCTCGAAGAAAAAGCGCAATTTGGCCGTTCACCCCGGAATCAGCAGAGGGTAATGGTCGAATTTTCCCAGCCAAATACCCACAAAGCTTTTCATGTGGGGCATTTACGGAATGTGATCCTGGGGAACTCTGTCTGCAACATTCTGGATAGCGCCGGCTACGATGTGGTTCGCGCCAACTATATTGGTGATATCGGTTTGCACGTCATCAAGTGGATGTGGAATTACCTGACATACCATAAGGGCGAAGAACCCGGTGAAGACCGCTACCGCTGGATGACCGACCTGTATACCGAAGCGGACCGCAGGTTCAACGATGACCCCGAGGTGGAACCTCAGGTGCGTGCCCTCTTTGCCCGTTGGGATGCCCGTGACCCCGAACTGGTGAAATTGTGGGAACAGACCCGCCAGTGGTCGCTGGAAGGATTTGATCAGATTTACAAGACACTGGGCGTACCGTTTGACCATTACTACTACGAAAGCGAAGTAGAAGAATCCGGCAAAGGGTACGTGGAAGAAATGATCAAAAAAGGCATCGCGCGTGACGAACGGCCGGACGGTGCGGTGATTGTCCCGCTGGATGAACTGGCCGGTACCAAAGAGAAATACCGTGTACTGGTAGTTCTGCGGTCAGATGGAACATCGCTATATTCCACCAAAGACCTGCCGCTGGCCGTCAAGAAATTCGAGATGTTCAATCTTGATAAATCCGTCTACGTGATCGATGTGCGGCAATCACTGTATATGCAGCAGATCTACAAGACCCTGGAATTCATGGGGTATGACTTCGCGAAGAAGTGCTATCACCTGGCGTACGAGATCGTCAACCTGCCCGGTAATGTGACCATGTCATCGCGCGACGGCACGGTGGTGCTGCTGGAAGACCTGATCAATGAGGCTACAAGCCGTGCTCAGCAAATCGTTAAAGAAAAGAATCCGGACTTATCCCCTGAAGACCAGCAGACTGTAGCCCGCATGGTAGCGCTGGGCGGCATCAAGTATTCGATGCTTTCACGAGACAACACGAAAATCGTCACCTTTGACTGGGAAACCGCGTTGACGTTTGAAGGACAGGCAGCCCCGTACATACAGTACGCATTTGTGCGTGCCAATAGTATCATGCGCAAAGCCGGGCAGCAGATCCCCGCCGTGGGCAAGGGTGATTTTGACCTTTCAACACAGGAAGTTCAGTTGATCGACCTTATCTCGCGCTTCAGCAACGAGGTCACCCGCGCGGCAGCAGATTACAAACCGATGATGGTGGCGAATTACGCGTTCAGCCTGGCTCAAGCGTTCAATGATTTCTATAACGCATGCCCCGTGTTGACAGCTGATGAACCAGTGCGCGGCTTCCGCCTGCGCCTCACGGCGGCTGCGCGTCAGGCAATTTCCAATAGTTTATCCCTTCTGGGTATTGAATGCCCTGAAGTGATGTAATCCAATTCGTTTCGTAGGAGAAAGGATCTAATGGCTGGAATAAAAACGTTGATTATGGGAGCAGCAGGACGGGATTTTCACAATTTCAATGTGTTCTTCCGTGATAACCCCGAATATGAAGTAGTTGCTTTCACCGCGACGCAGATTCCAAATATTGAAGGCCGTAAGTACCCTAATGAATTGGCCGGTCGGCTTTACCCGGCAGGAATCCCGATCTACCCTGAAAGTGACCTGGTGGATCTGATCAAGAAGTTATCTGTAGAACTGGTGATCTTTGCTTACAGTGATGTTCCCCACGATGTGGTGATGCACAAGGCATCGATGGTTCTGGCAGCCGGCGCAGACTTTCGCCTTATGGGGCCGAAAGCAACGCAGGTTAAGTCAACCAAACCGGTCGTATCCGTTTGCGCGGTACGCACCGGCTCCGGTAAGAGCCAGACCACCCGGCGTGTTTCCCTGATCCTGCGTGATATGGGATACAAAGTGGCGGCTATCCGGCACCCGATGCCGTATGGCGACCTGGTGAAACAGAAAGTTCAGCGCTACGCGTCCTACGCGGATCTGGACAAGCACGAATGTACCATCGAAGAGCGTGAGGAATACGAACCGCACCTCGATAACGGCGTCATCGTGTACGCCGGCGTGGATTATGAAGCCATCTTGCGTCAGGCTGAGCAGGAAGTCGATGTCATCCTCTGGGATGGCGGCAACAATGACTTTTCCTTCTATGTGCCTGACCTGAACATTGTGGTGGCTGATCCGCACCGCCCGGGGCATGAATATATGTACCATCCCGGTGAGACCAATGTGCGCGCGGCGGACATTATTGTAATCAATAAGGTAGATACCGCTGATCCGCAGGCTGTGATTGAAGTCCGCGACCGCCTGAACATGTTGAACCCGAAAGCCGTGATAATCGAAGCGGCTTCCCCGTTGTTTATTGACAATCCGGAAGCCATCCGTGGAAAACGCGTGTTGGTTGTTGAAGACGGTCCCACGCTTACCCATGGTGAAATGGCTTACGGTGCCGGCTACGTGGCAGCCAAACGTTTCGGTGCCAAAGAGATCGTCGACCCGCGCCCGTTCGCCGTCAAATCGATCGCGGCCACCTACAAGAAGTATCCCAAGACCGGCCCGATCCTGCCGGCCATGGGTTATGGAGCGGCACAAGTGAAGGACCTGGAAGCCACCATCAACAAGGCGGACGTGGACCTGGTGGTGATCGGCACGCCGATCGACCTGACGCGCGTGCTCAAGATCAACAAGCCCTCCCAGCGCGTGCGCTACGAACTGCAGGAGATCGGCCAGCCCACGCTGGAGGATATCCTGAAGA
>CAYQTY010000343.1:0-3653 GCA_964420535.1 uncultured Leptolinea sp.
GCTTATGTACACCCTACCCGCATGGCCATCCTTGAAATGCTGGCGCGGGAAGAGCTTTCCGCCAGCATGATCGCCCGGCAAATGCAAATCCATCCGGCCAACCTTACCCGCCATATCAAGCTGCTGGAAAGCACCGGCTTGATCCGGCTGGTGGAAAAGCGTGAAACCGGCAAAAACCTGGAAAAAATGTACCGGGCTGCCGCGCTGCATTTTACCGTCGCCCCGGCGGATGAAAGCCCGGCCTCTAAAAGCACACTGGTTCTCGGCATCCTGCGCGACAACCTGACGTCCGCCATTCACCGCCTGCAAACCCTGACGGAAACGGAAGCTTCCGGCGCGGATGTTTATGGCGCTGTCGTGGCGCTTAACCTTACGGCAAAAGACCGTGAAAAATTTGTGCAAAAAATGACCTCGCTGGTGGATGAATTCAGCCGCAAATCAAAACCCGGTGAGGATCCATACACTTTGAACATCAGCCTCTACCCGGGTGACGCCGCCCCCTCCGCCCCGCAGGAGATCAACATCCGGTAAACAGCCCTGTCCGGGCCAGGCTTAACGAAATTCATGCAGTGTAATCACCCCGATCCTGTCTGCTTCGGAGGTCTATTCCGCATGGGAGAAAATATGAACAAGTCAAAGAAACGTCACACAGCAATACAGTTTGCCATCATTGGCATAACCCTTCTGACCGGTCTGGTTGGCGGATGGGCGGGTGTCAATTGGATCAACGAAAATAACAGAAAGATGGGGGAGTATATCCGTTCCCATCCTGACGGCAGCGCCGCGGCTGTCTATACATTTGATACCCGGGGCAATCTACTGGAGAACGATGGCGCGCTGGCTATCAACGCGGATAAACCGCTGGTCGTCGGTTCGATGATGAAAGTGTTGGTGCTGGCTGCGTATGCTGACGCGGTTGCCGGTGGAAGCCTCAATCCCGCAGAGAAAATTCCGGTTACCGATGTGGAGCGTTTCCATCTGCCGCTCACCGACGGACAGTCTCACCAGACAGGGCTAGCCGGTTTGGGTTTACAGGTGGATACGCTTGGTTTTGCATCCGATAAAACCGCCATGATGACGCTGGACGACGCGGCGCGTATCATGATCCATTACAGCGGGAACACCGAAACAGATTACCTGATTTCACGCCTGGGGGATAAACAGCTTGAAAAGATTCTGTCCATAACCGGTATGGCGGCGCGGGGACCGGTCACCCCGCTGCTGGGGAAGAGCCTGGTGATGTTCAACCATGAAGGCGCGTCCCGCGTGGAAGAAGCCGGCCGGCTGAATGACCTGTATCTTAACGATCCGGAATGGCGGGACCGCCAGATCAACCACATGAAAGCACTGGCGGCGTCAGGAACGGGGCAGCCGTCACTGGAAGAGCAGGCCGCGTTGGGTGAAGCCCTGTACATGCGCGGCACCGCGCGTGAATACGCCAGCCTGCTGGCACAGGTGGCAGCCGGTACATTCATCTCGCCGGAGGTCAGCGCGATCATACAGCAGAAATTGGAAAGCGTACCCGACAACTGTCCGTTGACTGCCATTTATTATGACCGTCTGGGATCGAAAGACGGCCTGCTGCCCGGCGTGACGGCGGTAGCATCCTATGCCATACCAAAACGCGGGATTTTTTCCGGGAAAAACCGTGTCGCCGTGATCATCCTCAATGGAATGCCAACGGATTACTGGATGGAGACTGTACAAAACCAGACGATCTATTTGTATTCCGCGGAATTGATGTCAAATAGATCGGGAGGCATGTAGAAGATACCTTTAATTTCATTCTGACAGGTGCTGCAGAAGAGTGGCGGGAAGTACTCGCTATCCAGCAAGTCTGTTTAGTTGATGCATACAAAATTAAAGGTAAAGCAGGGCATCCGGATTAGATGCCCCGCTTATTTTCTTGTTGGAAAGAGCCTAAGTATCTCATCAGTAACTGGCAAGTCGTGATAATAGTTGCCATTTCTCAGGAATTTCTTCCATGGTTCTTGTTCTTCACCAGACTCGGGTTTGAAAGGCTTTTCAACACCAGTAATTAAAACACTAAATTCCCAGGACATCCCTGCGCCCCAATCAAACGAATAGTAACGTACAACCCACCAATGACAATTTTCACATGTGTGTAACCTAAATGAAGAGTCCCAACGATTATACGGATTCAGTTCCGTCAATTCTGTTGAAGAAAATTTACCACCACACTTTAAGCAAATATCTGTTATTGGTTCATTCATCGTTTCTTTTGGATCTTCATAAAACCATGCGCATGCCGTGTAACGAAAATCCTCATAATCAATTCCCAGACGTTTCATTTCTGCCTCTGTAAATTTGTGACCATTAAGAATCATAATGTCTGAAATAGTCAGATCGCGAAAATCTGCCGGGTTACCCAGCAATTCCAAATCATCTACCAAAAATATGTGACCCTGTTTTGCCATTTCATGTGCTAAAGTCCATCCAGTATTATCATCACTTGTCGGATTTCCATATTTAATTAATTCATTTGCAGAAAAACGATGTCCATCACAGGCCAAGTGATACGCGAGAGGAGCTTTCCAATCCCATTTGACAACCCTCTGAAACAATTGATCAATTTCATAGGGCTTCATTTGATATTCTTTATCTTTAAATTGCGGGAACAATTTGAGAAATGCTGAGTAAGTACGAAATCGGTTAACAGAAAACTTCTCCAGAAAGTCTTTTTCTGATAAATCATCTTCCATCTTAGAGTTATCATTTTGTGTCAAGACACTGGAGATACTAATACGGTCTTTATTTTTGCTCATTCGGTTATCCATTTTCCCCCTCTATAGAAATTTATATTCTTACATAAGAAAGATTATCGGCGATTCTTTATGAGAATGAAATCCCTTTCTAATTTCTAATCATTGGTTTCTGTTGGGGAGAATTCGTAAAGCCGGGTTCTTGAATACCCAATAAACCTTATCTCGGTCAGATCCCCGCGTTGCTCAGTGACTCCAGCAGACGGGCGATCAGCGCCGTCAGCTTCGGGTGGGTGACCTCGAAATGCCTCAGCGCGTCTTGCAGGCTGCCGGGCTCCGGCTGCGTGCCGGATTGTTTCAACAGCCGGTGAATATCGGCATCCAGGCCGCGCAGCAATTCCATCCCTTTGTCATCCACCGCCTGTGTGTTCTTGATCTCATCCTGCAATTGTTGAAGAAGCGTATCGAGTTCCTGGTTATTCATGGCCGCCGTCTCCTTCCAATAAATGTGAAATGAGCTTACCGGTACCACTTTCATTATTCCTTAAAATCAAAAAACATACAATCGCGCGGCAATCAAAATTAATAGAAAATTCATTCCATTTCCCTATTGACATAGAACACGAGTTCTTCTATACTATAGAAAATCCTTTTCAGAACAGGTATTCTAACCATGAACTCTCTGGCCACCCCCACCCGTAATCAGATCCAACTGGTCGTCGCGCCGCATGCCGGGCGCGATATGATGCTGGCGCTGGCTTCACGCCTGGCCCCCGGTCACGTTGTACGGGTGCTGGATGGCGGCAACCAGTTCAACGCCTATACCGTCTCGCGCGAGATCCGCCGGCATACCGCGTCACTCAGCCAGGCGATGAACAACATCCGCCTCTCGCGCGGCTTCACCTGCTACCAGATGGTCGTGCTGCTTGC
>CAYQTY010000344.1:0-3640 GCA_964420535.1 uncultured Leptolinea sp.
CCCTCGGCCTCTTCAGTGCGATTGAAGCGCGCTCCCAACTGCGCTACAGGCCCGTTACCAGAGTGACGTCATTTTACCTGAGGGGTAGGGTCTTGTCAAGAGTGCTCTTCAGGTATTTTCCGGACAATAATCCATATTTTATTCACTTATACATCAACGTCGGATGGGAAATTAAAAGGAACTGTTCAAATTTTCCTTGATGAACAGTTCCTTTTCTCGCCGTCCCCTAACGGCAGGAAACATTTTTTTCGTTTTTTACCCTTTTTTTATCTTGTCAATGTCCATATATAGTAAAATTGTTTCACTCATTGAAGTTGTGTTGTTTATCACGATAGCGGGGAAATGAACCTGACGTAATTCTTAAAGAAGTATAAAGATTTCTGATTGCAAAAACGGCAAAAAAACTGCAAATATCTGGCAAATTTATGAACACAAAAACTAATTTGGAAAATCTCACCTTTTCATATGATGCCGTTTATCCGCTGTTGAAGAAACTTCACGATGATGGCGAATTGGAGGCTTCAGAATTTAAGAACCTGGCCCTTGTACAGGTTTGCCGCAAAAATAATCCGCTGTACTCCACCAGTCAGGCTATTCGTTTTGTGTTTACCGCAGTTCTCGAAACTTTAAAGCAAGGAACAGAAAAGCAGGAATTCTATGCGTATATTCTAAAAGGCCGGTTCTGGGATGAGTATTCCATAACAAGGATGATCACATCTGACCGTCTGGATCAGATGCCGCAAAGAACATTTTCGAATGAGCAAAAGAAGGCTATCCATGCCTTTTGTCAGGTGTTGACAGCACAAGAACAACAATGCCGCAAAGACTACCCTGAGTTGACGGATTCTTCCATTAAACCGGATGATTCGGATTTGCCCCCTGTGTCCAGGATACATCATGATGCCGGGCGGGTGACATCTTCCAATGAAAGTTTAGAGAGAAGGATCAGGATTCTTCTGGCAGCCATTGGTATTCTTCTTCTCCTTGTTTTTATCCTGTGGCTTCGTTCAATCAGGCTAACCAATTCAATTGCGAAAACTTCCACTGCAACCAGTGTGGCACTAAACCAGAGTTCAAATACCCCGGAAGCCACGGCTCTACCGGTTTTTTGCCAGGAAAAAGACATTTCTCCTGTAGTCGTTACCGACCCCCAATTTATGCGCAGTCAGGGGCTGATTTCATTTGATAAAGCCACCAACCCGGGGATTATTAACAACAAAATCCGTTCCCTTTATGCGGTACAAAATGGAATGTGGATCGGGTATTTTGCGACCGATCAAAATCCGGCCAGCGGTGTGGGTTTTTATGATCGTGAACACAAACGCCTGTTGAATTGCAGCCAGGTAGGCATCACCGATGGGCATAACGTCAACGATATTGTGGTTGATCGCGCTGACATGGTCTGGGTAGGCATGGAAAAAGGCGGAATTGCTCGCTTTGATGGAGAAACCTGGCGGGTATACACTAAAGCCGATGGTTTGCCTTCAGACTGGATTTACGGACTATACGTAGATAATGAGAATTACGTCTGGGCCGCGACCTATAATGGCGTGGCAAAATTTGACGGCAACCGGTGGAATACCATCTACAACGTGGAGAACGGAAGCCTGGTTAACGATCGTGTTCATGTCATTACCATGGATACGAAAAAGAATATTTGGATCGGGTATATTGAAAACGGCGTCAGCGTATATCACCCATCCAGCAAGACATGGGAGCATTTTTCTGCCGTTGAAGGCGGGCTATCAGGAAACAAAATTCGCAATATTGTCGTCGAACAAGAAGCGAATACCGGTGAAAATACCATTTGGGTTGCCACATTCGACAACGGTTTAAGCCGTTACAAGAACAGCGTTTGGACGGCATTCACAGAGAAAGATGGTATTCCATCTGACAAAGTAATGGATATTGCCCTGGACAAGTACAATCGGGTGTGGGTGGCAACCGATAAAGGTGTAGCTTACCGGCAAAATGACGTGTGGAGAACATATGATACTCTTGAAACCATTAACCTGGCTTTTGGAATGGATTGCGCCGGAAAAACCGGTTATTGTATGGATAATGAGAATGTGTTAACCGCAACCAGCCTGCTTGGTTTTACGCAATCACGAATACCGCTGCCGGATGCCGGACTGGAAGTCCTCTCTGTATGCTTTGTCAGGGAAGACAAATCTGAAGTGTGCCCGGATCTTGTACGGGATCCGGCGAACAATGCTGTCATAGCGAACTATCCTGAACCATTAAAACCAGGGAACAAATTCTTCATGAAGGTGACGGTTTCTCCGTTTAAGCCTTATCAATTGCTTGACAGCCGTGGTGACCAGTTGATTAATATTGACGCGGATGAAACCCGGTTATTCGGTTCTTTCCCGAGGATTCCTGTTTCAGGATCAATTGAATCTGGTCAAAACTACACATTTTTCGATACCAACAATCCTTATGTTGTACCTGAACTGGAGGATTCGCCCACCAATACTTTCACCAGTACATGGCGAATGTGGATGCATACGAGGTTGATCGGGCCGAACATCCGGATTTCTTTTACCGTCAAACCTGGTTCATAACAGCGTTTACTGAACCACTCCTTTTTTTGCCCAGTCTGAGCCAATCATTAATGTTATATCCATCGGCGAATCAGGAATGTATTTCACATAAATCTGGTTTGAGTCCACTCCGAATACATCTGACAGGTAACGGGTGGTATATACCGTGGTGGTATAGCTGCGAATGATGGTTGTCGTTGATGATCCGGTGGCCGGGGCAACCGAAATCACATTTATTCCCTGCCCACGCAGGTATTCGGCGGTTTTCTCTCCCAGACCTTCAATCCGGCTGGCATCACTGATCTCAACCCGTGCGCCCTCTTCTTTGAGGATGGCCGCCCAATCGTCACCATACTGCAGGCTTCCTTCAGATGCCCCGACGGTAAAAATGGAATCGCGCAACTCATGGATCTTGAACGGATTGGGTACCAGAATATCCAATCCGTCTGGTGATTTGGCGAAGTTGACCATGTGCGTATCAATCACGCCTTTTTTGATATTCTCCGGCGGAATGGATTGTGCCAGATACGCCAGCCGGATAATGTCATCCAGCGTCAGATTTGTCTGAATACCTTTTGACAGGCTGGCATACAATTCCGGCGCTTTTCCCACCAGGGTGGGAAGCATATTCAGGTTAACCACTTGATTGCGGATAGCCATCATTACTTCCTGCTGACGTTGCGCGCGGTCAAAGTCATCGAATTCGGTGTAGCGGTTGCGGGCATAAGCCAGGGTCACCGCTCCACTGAGGGTTTGCGTTCCCGGTTCAAGAATAATGGTATTGCCGGGACCGACCGGATCCACCTTGATCGCCTTCTTGATCTTCATGTCGAGTCCGCCCAGCGCATCGATAAACTCGGCAAAGGTGTTGAAATTGATCTGGGCGTAATAATCGACTGGAACACCCAGAAAATTCTCTACGGTTTGCCTGGCCAGTTCGGGTCCGCCCCCGGGAAGCTGATACCGTTCTCCCAGGAAATAGGCAGTATTGATTTTGTAATAGTCAAAACCCGGGATGATTGTCCACATATCGCGGGGAATGGACATCATTCCGGCGGTTTTTGACAGGGGATCCACGGTCAGCAGGATCATTGAAT
>CAYQTY010000345.1:0-3637 GCA_964420535.1 uncultured Leptolinea sp.
GTCAGCCTGGAGTACAGCGTGGCCTGGTTGTGGCAATTCGCCCGTCCATTGAAGCGGCCTTCACCGGCGGGTTAGCCGTAATACAGGATATTGGTCAACCGGGCGGGGGACAGGCCGGTATTGATGATCTCATGCGTCAGGCTGCCGTCAAAGCGCATGGCGTCACCCGGGTCCATGTCAAAACTTCTGCCATCCAGAACCAGCCGGATGCTTCCTTCTCTAACCAGAATAATTTCTTCCACGCCCTGAACGTGCCCCTGGTTGCTAAGCCGGCCGCCGGATTGCAGGGTCAGGTCAAGAAGTTCGGATCTTGTATTCCCCGAATACGGGAAGACCGTATTGATGCGATATTCCGCGGATTCCGCCAGCACGGCCTGGTCACTGATTTTGACCAGGGTGAACTCCGGGGCTGACTCGGCCATCAGACGGGTGAGCGGCACTTTCAATCCTTCCGCGATTTTCCACAGCACGAGGATGGTGGGGTTCGTCCCCCCGCGCTCTATCTCGCTCAACATGCTCTTGCTGACGCCGGTCAAATTGGCCAGGTCGTCAAGGGTCTGGCCTTTTTCCTTGCGAATGCGTTTCAAGTTACGCGATACCTGCTCGTTTATTGTGTCATTCATTTTGAATCCAATATATTGAATATAAATACGATATACAATATAATCCTGTATACAGTATTTTCGTTCAATATAGTATACACCGGGAGAGATTTTGGAAATTCGCAACCTGCATCAGTTATCGGGCCGCCTGGTCAAAGATGAGAAATCTGATATTCAAGTTTTGAAATTGACCGATGATGTTATGTCGATCTATCTGGCGCGGCTGACAGCCGGCAGAAAACTTCCAGCGCATTACCATGCGCACGGTCGGGAGGTGTACCAGATCCTGTCCGGTGACGGCCGGTTTGAAATGGGCGAACGGGTGAATAACGGCGTACAATGGACAGTCAACCGGGCGGTGGGTGCCGGTGATATTTTTGAGGTGCCGGAAGGCGCCGTTCACCGCCTGACAGGCGGGGAGGAAGATCTGCAATTGCTCTTCTTTACCTCTCCTTCACACCTGGGAGATGACCGAACTTTCATCACAGAGGAAAAAGCGATATGAAAACCTTGAAATTCAAAAAGATCGATGCTTTCACCGGCAGCGGTTCATCCGGCAATCCGGCCGGGTACATTCAACTGGACCGGCCGGGCGAGCTGAATGATGCCGAAATGCAGCGCATCGGCTATGAATTGAAGGGATTTGTCAGCGAGGTGGGGTTCGTCTGGCAGGAGGGCGGGGTGTACAACCTGCGTTATTTCTCGTCAGACAGCGAAGTGGCTTTTTGCGGACATGCCACCATCGCCATCCTGTACGACCTGTTGAAATCCAGCCCTGAACAGGAGGTCACTTTCCGGGTGAAAGCGGGAAACCTGACGGCGTACAATCGCATCAAAGAAGAGGATGCCGTCTATATCACTGCTCCCTCGCCGAAATATTTAGACAGTCAGATTACCGGATCAGATATCGCTGCCCCGCTTGGCATAACCCTGGATGATATTGATCCAAAGCTGCCCATCCGCGTGATCGACGCCGGTCTGCGCACCCTGCATGTGCCTGTAAAAACGCTGGAAACCGTACTGGCCATGCACCCGAACGAAGCAAAGCTTCGCCAGTTCAGCCTCGACCGTGAGTTTGACATCACCCATGTGTTCACGCCTCAAACAGCCAGTGAGTCCAACAGCTATCGGGTGCGGGTATTCCCTCCACGCTTCGGCTACCTGGAAGACCCGGCGACAGGTTCGGGGAATTCAGCGTTTGGTTACTATCTGATTACGGAAAATCTGTGGCCGGGTGACATGGCCCTGGAACAGGGGCCGTCACGGGAAAACCCGAACATCGTCAGGATCAAACGGCAGACGGTCAACGGGGAAGAGCGTATCCTGTTCGGCGGCAGCGCCGCCACCCGCATCACCGGCGAGTATTTATTACATTCTTTCTAGAAAAAACTCCTTTCGATCAATAGATACCCTGTTCCGTAGCGGCACAGGGTTTGACTATAATCAGGATTAAACCCCCGAGTGTCACTCATAGGGTGCCGGGAAGGAGATTTTCCATGATAGAGGTGATCCGCGAAGCGCTGAATTCTCAATTCTCGGCTGCCCTTACTATGCTCGAGAACGCGATGAATGAATGCCCGCCCGAGTTATGGCAGGGAAAGCTCTGGAATGAACAAGAACTACGGCCTGAATTCGCGGAATTCTGGTATATCGGGTATCACACTCTGTTCTGGACAGATCTTTACCTTACCGGCCAGTATGAAGGCTTTAAACCACCTGAACCATTCACCCTGGCGGAACTTGACCCGGCTGGCGTGCCGCCGGAGAGATTTTATACCAGGGCTGAATTGCTGGAATACCAGTCGCATGTCAGGAATAAAGCACATAATGTTGTGAGCTCACTGACGGAAGAAAACGCGGGGCGGATCTGTCACCTAAGGTGGGGGGATGTTACCTTCGTTGAATTGCTGCTGGATACGCTGCGTCATATTCAGGAACATATCTCTCAGTTGAACCTGTATCTGGGTCAAACAAGAGGCAACCCTGCACGCTGGGTGTCAAAGGACCGGTGAAATAAAGGGTTAACAGCCGGTTAATCCGGCGATCTTCTCGTTTCACCGGAAAATTCTGGTGTATGATTTTCCCTGTACCTCCATACCACAGTCAAGGGGGAACAATGACCCGAATCGCCATCCTTTCTGATATCCACGGCAACCTTCCCGCGCTGGAAGCGGTTTTATCCGATTTGCAGAACCGTCCCGTTGACATGACGGTCGCCCTGGGCGACCTGGTCTCCGGGCCATTGTGGCCTGCCGAAACGGCCGATCTTTTGATGTGGCAAAACTGGGTCTATGTGTCCGGTAATCATGACCGTCAATTGGTACGCCGTGACAGCGCCACCTTTGGCCCTACCGATGAACTGGCCAATGCTGTGATCACCCCATCGCAGCGTGACTGGCTGCGCAGCTTGCCGCCCTCCCGAACCATTCTGGGGGATATGGTACTGTTCCACGGCACACCGGTGGATGATACCGGCTACCTCACAGAAGAAATAGGTCACGGCCGGGTGCACCTTTCCGCGCGCACGGACATCGAAAACCGGCTCAAGGGTTACGCCCAGCGCGTATTCCTTTGTGGGCACACCCACATTCCCCGCGATATCCGCCTGCCCTCAGGCCAGGTGATCGTCAATCCGGGCAGCGTGGGGCTGCCGGCCTATTTTGACCCGCACCCCGAACCACACATCGTGGAAGCCGGGTCTCCAGACGCACGCTATGCCATTCTGTCCATAACCGGTGGCAGCATGCAGGTAGACTTCATTTCGGTGCCGTATGACAGTGAGAAAGCGGCAGAACGTGCCCGCGACAATAATCAACCATATTGTGCCACCTGGCTGCAAACCGGCTTCGTTGAATAGGAGTGAGTAAATGAACAAGATCGCCTTCCTCTCTGATATTCACGGCAACATCCTGGCGTTGGAAGCCGTGGTGGCTGACCTGACCCGCCGCGGGGCTGATACCGTGGTCACCCTCGGTGATCTGGTTTCCGGTCCACTCTGGCCGAAGGAAACGGCTGAGTACCTTATGAAGCAGAAC
>CAYQTY010000346.1:0-3626 GCA_964420535.1 uncultured Leptolinea sp.
AGTCCGGGAGGAGATCACGCAAATTCCAGATTGTCCTGTGATCATTGCTTCCGGCCCATTGACGTCACCCGAACTGGCAGCAAGTATAGCCACATTTACAGGTAAGGAAAACCTGTTCTTCTTTGATGCCCTCTCGCCAATCATCCGCAAAGAAACGATCGATATGTCGATAGCGTTTTCCGCTTCCCGTTTTGCCTGGGAGAAAAACGAAACTGCTGACTATATCAATTGCCCTCTCAACCACGAAGAATTTGAACAGTTCGTTACCGCGCTGGTTAATGCCGAACGTATACCGCTTACCGGTGAAGAAATCATTATCAATCAGGGTGTAAAAGCCGGCAAAGGATCTTTTTTTGAAGGTTGCCTTCCCATAGAAGAAATTGCACGCCGGGGAACACGGACGTTATGCTTTGGCCCCATGCGCCCAATTGGATTACGTAATCCGCATAAAGAAGAGAAACCTTACGCCGTTTTGCAACTGCGACAGGACAATCTGTCTGCTACTCTGTATAACATGGTCGGGTTTCAAACCAATCTGACATATGCCGAACAAAAACGGGTATTCCAGATGATCCCGGGCCTGGAGAACGCGGAATTCGAGCGGTTTGGCCAGATGCATAGAAATACATTTATCTCTTCACCGGATGTATTGCACCCCACCATGCAATCCCGTACCCGGCCTGACTTGTTCATTGCAGGGCAGATCACCGGTATTGAAGGGTATCTGGGAAATATAGCTTCAGGCTTCATTGCCGGTATGAACGCGGCGAATTATCTAAATGACAAAGAATTGGTGACCTTCCCCAAAGGGACAATGCTGGGCGCGCTGTGCCGCTATATTACAGAATGTCCGGAAAAAGATTTTCAACCCATGAAAGCAAATTTTGGTCTATTGCCCGAGTTGGAAGACCGTTTTGTTATTCGACTGGAACGGGCAGCCAGGTATGTTTCGCGGGCAAAGGCCGTGATGGATGATTTTCTGGAAAATGAACCGATAAGAACGGGAGAATAATGAAAAAGGTAGCGGAATTTGATTTAAAAATTATCCTGGTTTGTTTTTCATCTTTGATTCTTTTATTTTTAACTCAGGCTTCCATGGTGAGAAAGACAGCCTTTGACGCGCAATACGCATTCCTTTATTTGGCGCAGTTGCAGGCCAATGGCCCGCGCATTCCGGGATCTTCCGCCCATGGTTTGGCAGTTGATTTTATTTCTTCCACCCTTTTCAAGAATGGCTGGCAGGTTGAAGTGCAGTCGGGCGAGGTAAATGGGCATCCCTACCGCAATATCATCGCGAGAAAGGATGAGCAACCAGTTGAACTCTTGCTAGGCTCGCACTATGATTCGCGGCTTAACGCAGACGGCGACCCCAACCCGGATTGGCATAATTACCAGGTCCCAGGAGCAAATGATGGAGGCTCTTCAACAGCCGTCCTTTTGGAATTATCTCGCGTAATCCCGTTGGATAGAAGATCCGGCATCATTCTTGTTTTCTTTGACATCGAAGATCAGGGCCGGCTTGATGGTTGGGAATGGATCCTGGGAAGCCGCGAATTTGTCAAACGCAATTCAGTGAAGCCTCATATGATGGTGCTGCTTGATATGGTTGGCGGACATGACCAGACCATTCAGCCTCCTACGAACTCAGATAAGAGAATTTATCAACAGATCCAAAGCGTAGCCGGTAAATTTGGATATGGTAATCATTTCCTTGACGCGTCAAAAGGAGCCATCCTGGATGATCATGTCCCGTTTTTAGAAGCGGGTGTCCCATCTGTTGATTTGATTGATATTATTGATCCGTACTGGCATACTGTTCAAGACGATCTTGAAAATGTAAATGTTCTGAGTCTGCAGCGAATAGGTGACACGTTGACAGGGTGGATAAACGTTTCCCATTAAAAAGTGGCTATTGACTTTTTAATTTCGATTTCATAGAATATTTACAGTATGGCGATTGTGTACTCAGTTAAAAGAAAAGGGGACCGGTCTGTTAAACCGCAACGCAGGCCGGGGTTTTTGTTTTAAGCCTGCTGGAATCCTTTACTTAACGCAGACACAGATGCCAATCCATCATCCGTTTTAGTTTCAGGAGTGTATTCCCATGAGTGATATCGAAACCGGCACAGTAAAGTGGTTCAACACCAGCAAGGGTTATGGCTTCATTCAACGTAATGGCGCCCCCGATGTGTTCGTCCACTACTCAGCGATTGACGCTGAGGGATTCAAGAACCTTGAAGAAGGCCAGAAAGTGGAATTCTCCATCGAAAAAAGCCCCAAAGGACTTCAGGCGGTACACGTAAAACTGGTATAGAAGAGCACAAAACCTCCCCGAAAAAACGGGGAGGTTTTTTATTTTATGGATTTTGTTTTGGTTCTTCCTGGAATAACCAGTATCCCAAAGATAGAAAAATGATCGCCCCGACAACAGCCGATCCCAGACGCAGCGGGCCTACGGTTCCAATGGCCAACCCGGCTGACACGCCGGCGAAATGGCCAAGCCAGAAACCTATCAGGCTGACAACAACGTCAATCAGCAGATCAATTATTGTTCCACCCTTCCAGAGATGGAAAAGGGCACCCATTAATGTTGAAATCAATATTCCAAAAAGAAAAGCCGGCAGTGTCATGCGTCCTGATCCCGGGTGATCAACCCGCCTCCCAGGCAAAGATCTTCAATATAAAGGGCCGCTTGCTGCCCGGGGGTGATATCCCGCAAGGGCTTATCAAATTTTACACAAAGTGATCCATTTTCGCGAAATGATAATGCTGCCGGCTGCGCCGGGGCTTTGTACCTGATCTTTACCGTCACATTCTGTGGCGTGATTTCGGGCTTTCCATTGATCCAGTTCATTCCCGCGATACTCAGTGTATCGGAGCCAAGTTCCGCTATCGTACCGATGATCAACGAATTGGTGCTTACTTCTTTTCGGAGCACATAATACGGTTCCTGAATGGCTCCCAGTCCTTTTCGCTGCCCTATTGTGTAATCCGGTAATCCGGTATGTTCACCGAGGATCTTTCCCTTTGTGTTTATGATCGGACCCGGTTTGGATATTTCGGGCGCAACTCGCCGCAAGAAATTACGGTAGTCATCACCAGCCAGAAAACACAGGTCCTGGCTGTCTTGTTTTTCTGCTGTCGGCAGGTTGTGGTCGCGTGCCAGTTGACGAACAACCGGCTTTTCCATATTACCAATCGGCAGCAGTGTTGACCGCAGTTGCTCCTGCGTAAGCCCCGAAAGTACATAGGACTGGTCCTTATTCTCATCCAATCCTTTTCGCAAACAGACCTGCCCTTCAGCGTAATTATCAAGGCGCGCGTAATGACCGGTTGCCATCAGATCGGCGCCTAATTTTCTGGCTTCCTCAAGTAGAAAACCCCATCGGATCACCCGGTTGCATTGCACACAAGGGTTGGGGGTATCCCCTGCGCGATACCCGTCTATAAAGAATTCAACGATCTCTTTATGAAAAAGATCACGTATGTCGATCACATAAAAAGGTATGTCCAACATCGAAGCAACACGGCGCGCGGCTGACATTGAATCCGGCGTACAGCAAGCATTGTCGCATTCGCGCTCCGGTTCAGTCCACAGTCGAAGCATCATCCCGATGACATCATAT
>CAYQTY010000347.1:0-279 GCA_964420535.1 uncultured Leptolinea sp.
CTGATACCTTCTTGCAGAAGCCGGAAACCGGTAAACATAAAGGTATTCATTTCATAGTCCGCAGCCACAACTTCCAGGAAATCTGTGGTGGAAGTATTCTTCGCGGCTTCTTCCACCTGTCGGGTATACGCCCCGATCCATTTCGGGTTTTGCATGATCACTGGAGCAGACGTCGAAAACCGGCTGGTTGCTTTTGGTAGAAAACCCACCGCTCCGCAGCCGAATCCGAAATACGGCAGCAGACGCCAGTATTGCAGGTTATGCCGGCAGCGAAGATCG
>CAYQTY010000347.1:289-2794 GCA_964420535.1 uncultured Leptolinea sp.
GTCAAATCCAGCCGCTTCCAGAAAGCCGCAGGTCCACTCGTATTGCTCCGCGGCTATGTCGTCATCGGGTGCATTGGTTATACCCGCGTCTATCCTGCGGGCTAATGGCGTTCCCTCCTCCACGATCAGGCTGTAAAGTGACAGGTGTTCCGGGCGAAATTCCAGCGCGGCGGACAGCGATTCCTTCCACGCCTCCAAAGTTTGACCGGGTAATCCAAAGATCAGGTCAAGGTTGATATTGTCAAAACCGGCTTTCCGTGCGTTTTGTATCGCGCCGGCTATGTCTTCTGTTGTATGTTGGCGGTCCAGCAGCCGGAGTTCGTCACCACGCGCCGATTGCATGCCGAAACTGACGCGGTTGAACCCGGCCCTGCGATATCCCTGCAAACTCTCCAGTGTGACGGTTCCCGGGTTGGCTTCAAGACTGATCTCCGCCTCATCGAGTACCGTAAACCTCTGCTTTACAGTGTCAAACAGGTCCATATACAGGTCGGGGGAAACCAGTGAAGGAGTACCTCCGCCAAAAAACAGGGTATGGATGGGGATATCATCAGAAAACAGGGTAACCTGTTTCTTCAAGGATTGCATATAGTCGGGTATCAAACGCTCAAAACCGGCAAACGTGACAAAGTCACAGTAACCGCAGCGGCGCCGGCAAAACGGTATATGAAAATACAGGCTGGCTTCCATCTATGGAATTGTAACAAATGGGCGCCCCAATACGTGAAATCAGGCAAAAATGCCTATGGTATAATTTCGAATTCCGGATCATTCCCCCGGTGTCTACTTACTATGAATCCACAATCAACTCCTACTTCACGAATATGCCCGACCTGCGGCTCCAAAATCGGAGAAAATGCCACCCGTTGCCAGGTCTGCGGCCGCAATTTGACCGCTTCTGAGGCAAAATCGGCCAAGCCGCTGCAGGGTTCCCGCTTGCCGGAAGTGCATCTATCATTGCCCGTGGCTATCGGTGTGATCATCCTGCTGCTGGCGCTTGGCGGAGTTGTTATTTACTCCATCCTCAGCGGCACAGGCCGGGTGACCCAACCTACCACCACACCCACAGCGTCGCTTACTCCCACTGTAACTGCCACCCCGCTGCCCAGTGAAACGCCTACACCGATGCCTTCGTTCACGCCCCTGCCGCCGGTTGAATATGCCGTCAAATCCGGAGACAACTGCAGCATCATTGCCGCAGTTTACAACGTCTCCATAAATTCGATCATTACCCTCAATAACCTTCCCGCCGACTGCAGCAGCCTGTATATCGGCCAGAAACTGCTCGTCCCGCAGCCCACCCCCACAGCTTCACCGCTGCCTTCCGCCACGTTGAGTGAAGCGGATGCCACCGAAGAGGCCTGCGAAAAGGTCAGCTATACCGTCGGGGAAAACGACACTCTGAGCGGCATCGCCGGCGCTTACCGTGTAAGCATGGACGCGATCAAGATCTTTAATGGCCTGACCGGTGACACTGTGTATCAGGGCCAGTCATTACAAATTCCGTTGTGCGAACGCCTCCCAACCGCCGGCCCCACACCCACCCCCACAGCTCCTCCTCCATATGGTGCCACAAACCTGCTGCTGCCAGCTGACGGCACATCATTCACCATTCAGAATGAGACTGTCACCCTGCAATGGGCATCAATCGGTGAACTCCGCCAGAATGAAACCTATATGGTGACCGTGGTAGATGTGACAGACGGAGCGGGCCGCAAGCTGGTGGATTATTCCACCGACACCAAGTACATTGTTCCTGTCACTTTCCGTCCGGCAGGAAATACACCGCATGTCATTCGCTGGTCGATAACCGTGTCTCGCCAGACCGGAACTACGAAAGACGGCAACCCGATTTACGAAGCGGCTGGCGCCACCAGCTATGAACGCGTATTTACCTGGTGGGGCGGAACACCCGAAGCTACTCCGCTTCCACCTCAGCAATAAACACCAAAAGACCAGATGCCCAAAAGCCATCTGGTCTTTTTTTTATCTATAAATTCTTTTCAATTCGGTCTTGCCAGGAGGATGAACAACGCGTTTAATCGAGGCTTTCCAGGTAATGCGTGGCCTGAATGGCAGCCGCCGCGCCCATTCCGGCAGAGGTGACCACCTGACGGAAATGCGAGTCAGCTGCCTCGCCAGCCGCGTATACACCGGGAACACTGGTTTCCAGCATCGTGTTCACCCGGATCACGTTTTTATCATCCATGTCCAACTGCCCGGAAAACAATCCCGTGTTGGGATTGTGACCGATGAAGATAAACACACCATCAACCGGCATTATGGAAGTCTCTCCGGTGACAACATTCTTGATCCGCAATCCATTGACTTTCGTGTCACCCTGTACCTCTTCGACAACGCTGTTCCATACAAATGATATGGAGGGATGCTCTTTGGCGCGTTTTTGCAAAATCGCTCCGGCACGCAGCGTGTCCCGCCGGTGAATGATCGTCACAGATGCAGCAAACCGGGTAAGGAACAAAGCCTCTTCGATAGCACTGTCAC
>CAYQTY010000347.1:2804-3614 GCA_964420535.1 uncultured Leptolinea sp.
AATAGGAAACACCCTTGCCGGTATATTCTTTCTCACCCGGAACATTCAGGTGGATCGGGCTCGCTCCGGTGGCAATGATCAGGCTATCAGCCTTGTATTGCCCTGAATCTGTTGTAATGGAAAATGGATGTTCTTTGAGGTTGACTGTGGTCGCCATTTCATACACAATACGCGCGCCGAACTTTTCTGCCTGTTTCTGAAACAGTTCACCCAGTTCAGCCCCGCCGACTCCATCCGGAAATCCGGGATAATTTTCAATGGTATCGGTCAACGAAGCCTGACCGCCCGGCTCAATGCCACCAATCACCAGAGGATTTAGCTCTGCCCGTGCCGCGTATAGCGCTGCAGAAAGTCCGGCAGGGCCCGAGCCCAGTACGATGATTTTTTCATGCTGTGGAGATATATTTTGATCAGCCATGGTTAATTATAGTTTTCTCCTGCGTAGTTACAGTAAGGTTGTTTACCATTGTTAGAGGGAAAAATCATGTTTTGGTTACACTGCCTATTCTATTGTAAATATCAGTCTACCCGAGTCAATACCGCTCTGGCCGGTGAACCATCCGAGCCTTCCAGTTTCAAAGGCAGGCAAACCAGGCTGTAGTCACCCGCGTCAACCGCTGAGAGGTCAACGCCTTCTAGTATCACAACCTGGGCTTTCAGGAAAACTTCATGAGTCGGCCGGCTTTTTTTGAACGGCGCCACCGAAAGGTAATCCAGCCCCACCAATTTGACGCCCAGATCCACCAGAGCCTGCGCGCCGGTGTCATCTATCCCCGCGAACTCCGTTCGGAATTGTGATCCATATTTTTT
>CAYQTY010000348.1:0-3539 GCA_964420535.1 uncultured Leptolinea sp.
ACCGGGTGGTTTGGAGAAACGTCAGGGTTTTCGTACACACGCCGTTGACGTTCTGACCGCCCGGCCCGGATGCGCGGATGAAGTCGATCTGAACCTCACTCTCGTTGAGAGAGAGATAGGGCGTGACTTCGATCATATTAATGCTACCTGTCGCCCTTTATGGTGACCAGGATCACGCCCCCGATGACCAGCGCCATGCCCGCTGCCATCTTCCACGTCACCGGTTCTCCGAGGAATATCCACGAAAGCAGCGCGATCTGTACCAGCATGGTATTGCTGATGACATTAGCCTCAATGGCCGTCAACCGCTGCAGGGCTACATTCCACACTGTAAATGCGATGGTGGTATTGATGAGCGAGAGAAAGATCAGGATGGCTAATAATGACAGGCTGATATGCGGGATCCAATCCCAGAACCCGGATACAGAACCCAGCATGATGGCGCCGAATACCATTGGCAACCCGGTCACTACCACAACCGGATAGTTGCCGGTCTTGAGCATTTTGCGGGTGAAGATAACCCCGATTACATTGGAAAACAATGTTATGAGTGAATAGATAATGCCGATACCGGAGACATCTCCGGTAAGCGGCAGAAAGAAGACCAGCGCGCCAACAAGTGTCAATCCGATACCTGTGAATTGGCTGCCTTTCAGATGTTCGTTCAGAAAAACACCGCCCAAAACCGCCAGGAACACGGGGTTCATATTGGTGATCAGGCTGACTGTCGCGTTAGGCAGATATGACATGGCGAGAAACAGACAACCCTGATTGAGTGGGTATGTTAATAACCCCAGAATGACCAGCACGACCATGTCTTTCTTCGTCAACTTCCGGATGGATTGGACGTGTCCTTTTTGAAACAGGAAGGGTAGCATGAAAATGGCAGCCATGATGTAGCGCAGCCCGGCAAAAGGCAAGGCAGGAATTTCTTCCATTCCGATCTTGATAACAATAAAACTACTCGACCACACGATGGTACATAGGGTGGCGATAATAATTGCGGTGCGTTTTGAGGGCATTCCCTTGAACATATGGTTACCTGATCCTGAAAGAACCAACAAAAATAATACGATTCAGATTAGTTTCCCCGCCAGAGGTTGACTGTTACCACCCCGCCAATCACCAGCGCCATACCGGCTGCCATCTTCCAGGTGACAATGTCACCCAGAAAGATCCAGGAAAGAATTGCCACTTGAACCAGCATGGTATTACTGATCACATTGGCTTCCACGGCGGTCAATCGTTGGAGCGCGACATTCCACACCGTGAACGCGATGGCCGTGTTAACCAGTGAAAGAACCAGCAACACGCCCCAAACGGTTAGACTGATCCGCGGAACCCATTTCCAGACGGCGGTTCCCGTCCCCATGAGTATCGCGCCGATTCCCATTGGCAGCCCCGTTACCAGCAGCGCGGGATAGTCACCTGATTTTAACATCTTCCGCACAATAATGGTTTGGACAACGTTGGTGAACAGAGTAATAAAAGAGAGCAACAATCCTGTGCCGTTGAGAGTGCCATTGGCTACCGGAAGGAAGAAAACCAGCGCGCCGGTAATGGTTACAGCGATTCCCGCGAACTGGCGGTTGTTCAATCTTTCATTCAAGAACAATCCACCCAGTAACGCCAGTAATATGGGGCTCATACTGGTGATCAGGTTGATTGTTGTATTGGGAAGATACATCATCGCCAGAAATATGGCCCCCTGGTTGATCGGGTATCCCAGTAATCCCAGCCCGGCAAAGACCAGCCATTCCTTTTTGCGTAAATGACCGATTGCCTGACGGGTATTGCGGCGTAACAACCACGGCAGCAATAAAGCGAACGCCATAATATACCGGATAGACGCGAAGGGAAGAGCCGGAATTTCTTTTAGCCCGATCCGGGCGAGTATCCATGTGCTGGACCAGATCGATGTACATAAGAATGCCATGATCACGGCGTTTTTTCGTGAAGGGATTCCAGTCAGCATTGAACAACCCTATTTATGTGATAATCGATTGACATAACGAATACCTGTAAGATTATCCGCGATTAATTCACGCGTTATTCCTCATGTTGACCAGCACCGCGCCGCCCAATACCAGCGCCATACCGGCGGCCATCTTCCAACTGATGGCATCTCCGAGGAAGATCCACGAGAGAATGGCGATCTGCACCAGCATGGTGTTGTTGATGATATTGGCTTCAAACGCCGTGAGGCGGGTCAGTGAAGTATTCCAGAGTGTGAACGCCAGTGCGGTATTGATACAGGATAGAAACAGAAGAATAGCCCACATCTGGGGACTTAGCCGCGGAATCCATTCCCAGGCACGGGAAATGACCATCATTATGATCGAACCCATCCCCATACCCACCCCGGTCAGCACCAGCACCGGGTATCGCCCTTCCTTTAGCACCTTGCGTCCCAACACCGAATTGAACACATTGGAAAACAGGGTGACAAACGAGGCGATCAACCCCGGAATTGACATGTTGTACGATTGAAGAGGGAGGAAAAAGATCAACGCGCCTGCCAACAAAACACCCATGCCCAGATATTGCCGGGTGTTGACCATCTCCTTTAGGATAAGGCTGCCAAGCAACGCAATGAAAACCGGGCTGAAGTTTTGCAGCAAACTGACGGAAGTATTGGGCAAAAAACTCAATGCCACAAATAATCCGCCCTGATTTAGCGGATAAGTTAATACAGCCAGCCCGGCAAGCACCAGCCAATCCTTCCACCCCAGCGCTCGGATAACGCCCTTTGTGGGATTCCGCATAAGCCAGGGCAACAGCATCAGGAACGCGAAAAAATACCGCAGCGCCGCGAACGGGAGGGCGGGAATTTCTTTGAGTCCGATCTTAATGAATATCCAGCTGGTTGACCAGATGGTGGTCACACCGATGGCCATGATGATAGCATTGCGCCTTGAAGGGACCCCAGAAAGCACCTGTTATGCCTGCGATTCTGCCGCGCGTATGTCGCGGACGTTTAATTGGAATGATTTGTTTCCATTAAAATCATTGACTTCAAAGTAGTACAAAAGGTCGATCGTTTCGGGCATGTGGTCAGCCCAATCACCCATACGAAAAGCCACCGCGTCGATGGTCGTCCCGGTTTTACCGGATACCGTCAACCGGAGATGATTCTTTTCTTTACCAATCCTGGATTTACGGGTGACTTTTACTCCGCGGCTCATAAATAGGGGCTTCGGATTTTCGTTCCCGGTAGGCTCCAGGTTTGACTGACAATTGTAAAGCTCCGACTTGAGGTCATTGATCTCCACTTCAGTGTCGTAATGGTAGGTCGGAACGAGCTCATCAACCGTCAACTGGTTGGAGGCGATTTCGACCAGCTTTTCTTTCAAGGTATCCAGGTTCTCGTTCTTCACGGTGAAACCGGCTGCCTTGCTGTGACCTCCATGCCGCACAAGCAGATCTCTGCATTCATCCAGCGCTTTAGTTATATGAAATTCATCGATACTCCGGCAGGATGCACGGGTCGTCTCGTCCCCGGTCACCCCCACGACAGCCGGCCGGTAATGGCTCTCCAC
>CAYQTY010000349.1:0-2714 GCA_964420535.1 uncultured Leptolinea sp.
AGAATGCCGCGGGCGCCGTCAATGGTGATATCCAGCAGTTGGCTGGAGATCGCCTGTTCAGCGGCGATGCGGGCGCGGTCTTCACCAGAAGCGCGGCCGACAGCCATGAGCGCGGCGCCGCCTTCCGACATGATGGTACGTACATCAGCGAAATCCAGGTTGATAAGACCCGGAACAGTGATCAATTCAGAGATACCCTGAATACCCTGGCGCAGGACGTCGTCGGCGGTTTTGAAGGCGTCAGCGATGCTGGCGCGCTTGTCAACGATCTGCAGCAGTTTGTCATTGGGGATGACGATAAGGGTATCGGCATGTTCTTTGAGCTTGGAAATGCCTTCTTCGGCGGATTTGGAGCGGTGGTTGCCTTCAAAGGTGAAGGGGCGGGTGACCACGCCAATGGTCAACGCGCCAATTTCTTTGGCGATCTGGGCGATGATGGCTGCCGCTCCAGTACCGGTTCCTCCGCCAAGGCCGGCCGTCACGAAAACCATATCGCTGCCTTTTAGAACTTCGTAGAGTTCTTCGGCGGATTCTTCCGCCGCTTTGCGTCCCATCTCCGGGTTGCCGCCAGCACCCAGTCCACGGGTCACTTTCTCACCGATACGCACACGGGTAGGCGCTTTTGAAAGCACCAGTGCCTGCGCGTCGGTGTTCACGGTAATGAATTCAATACCGTTCAAACCTTCATCTATCATGCGGTTAACCGCATTACACCCGCCCCCTCCGACCCCTATAACTTTAATTCGGGCCAAGGATTCGGGTTGGTTCGTGTTGGTGCGTTCCATGGTATTCTCCTCCACTCAATCCTCGATTCTTAATTTTAACTTAAGAATTGAATTTGCGCCACTCATCCTCAAAAGTGGCATAAAAGTTGTACTACGGTAGCAGCCTTGTGAAGAAAGTTTTGATGGCCTCGACGTCCAGTTTGGGCAAATTGATATTAAACCCGCGTCCTCCGCGGTTCACAACGCTCGCGTCGTTCATCAAGATAGCCCAATTCAATAAGCCGACACTTGTTGAAAAGGCGGGAGAATGAAGCTGATCGGTCAGCCCCAGCAGGTTTTCCGGGCCGGCAATGCGCACCGGAATACCCAGCATCTTGCTGGCAACCGTCCGGACACCCGGCAGGAGGCTGCTTCCGCCAGTCAGCACCATTCCCGCGGGTAATAAACCATCATATCCAGACCGTTTGATATCCAGCAGCAACAACTCAAAAATTTCTTCCACGCGGTAGTTGATGATCTCCGCGAGTTCTTTGCGGGTGACTGTGGTGGCACGGTCTTCCCCGAATTTACGCACGGTGAACACGTCACCTTCGGCGACTTCGTCCACGCTCGCGCAGCCGTACAGCTTTTTCACTTCTTCCGCCTGCGAAAGTGACAGGCTCAAACCGTGGGCGATATCCGAGGTGATATGGTTGCCGCCAACAGGCATCACCATGGTATGCCACACGTCACCGTTAATGTAGATGGCCATGTCGCTGGTGCCGCCGCCGATATCGCAAACCACCACGCCCATCTCACGCTCTGTATCGGTCAACACAATTTCGCCGGACGCCAGCGGATTGAGCACCAGTTGGGAAATACCCACACTGGATGCCTGCACGCTTTTGCGCAGATTTTCAATGGTGGCGGAGGCGGCAGTGATGATGTGCGCTTCCACTTCGAGGCGGTAGCCATGCAGGCCGACGGGAAGACGGATGCCTTCCTGGCCGTCAATCGAAAAGCCGCGCTGGATGATGTGGATCACCTCGCGGTTGTGGGGTAAAGAGACAGCCTGCGCCTGTTCCAGCGCGCGGTTGACGTCAGCCATCTCAATCACACGGCCGGAAATACCCACCACGCCCTTGCTGTTGTAGCTCTCAATATTTGAGCCAGCCAGGCTGACCAGCGCCGATGTGATCTCAAGCCCTGAGGTACGCTGGGCTTTTTCGATCGAACGGGAAATGGCCTGTGTGGCGCTGGCAAGGTCAACGATCGTCCCCTTGCGGATGCCCTGCGAGGGTTCAATACCCACGCCCAGGATACGCAGGCTGCGTTCACCTTCCACGCGTGCCACCAACGTGCAAATTTTGGTTGTACCTATATCAATCCCAACGACAATGGGCTCGTCCATGATTATTGCCTCTCCAATCGATAAAACGGGGCATGCACGTGTTCAAGGCTGATCATTCCCGGTTTTATACCGTCCTTTTGCAGCGCGATCATGATCGCGGAGTATTCATTCATTTTGACGTCCAGATGGTCCAGATTCTGCCCGATGTAGACAGTCAGGTTCTGGAGCTGGTCGTTCCAGCCGAAGCCGTAGTGGCTGTTGTAGATCAACTGCGCGCCAACCGGCATCATGGTGCTTAGTTCAATCGCGGTGGCCAGTACAGAAGGTTCCACCTGCTGCAAGCCGTAGACCACCGGTTCTTCCTCATCACCTGAATCCTCTTCTGATTTTTTCGCCTGAGGCTCAAACTGCACGCCGGCTGCCGCGTGGGCTTTGATGATCTCTTTCTTTTCAGAGAGATCCCATACCGGAGGAGCGATATCTGAGAGAATGGTCAACAACTCGCCGCCTTCGCCTTGAACGGGGATAAGTACGCCGTCGGTGTCGATCCAACTCTGGCTGCCATTGTTGTCCCAAACCAGGGCGGGCTTGCGTTCGCCGAGGGTGATGGAGATGGTGGCGGGGAAGTCAATGGAAACGCGGATGTCTTTCAATTCCGG
>CAYQTY010000349.1:2724-3524 GCA_964420535.1 uncultured Leptolinea sp.
TATATGAGACCGGAGTGCAGTACCGTGTTGACACGTTCCGGGTCAAGGCGGTTGAGGCCTTTGACTTCAACGCTGGTCACCAGGAACTCGGGGGCGTAGAGCATATACGCGCCGGCGGCGATACAGGCGGCCGCCAGTAGGCCTGAAATCACCCGCCAGCTTGGCGTCAGGATCGGCAGAGCCGGCACACGGATCTCCGCTCCGCTGGCGCCCAGCGCCAGGTACAACTGCCGGCGCACTTTGTTCTGGGTCTGCTTGCGAAGCGGAACACCGTAGGTGCCGCGCCGGGTGATGACCGGTGTTGAGTTGACCGCAGTGGAAGCTTTCCAAAGAGAAGGGACTTTGGCTTCCTGCAAGTTTGCCCGGAACGCTGTGATCCATTCCATCGCGTTCTTCGGTTTAACGCGGGGTTCGGCGGCCGCTTCCGGTTTGGGTTCGGGTCTGGGCTTGACGAAAGTCGTCACCATGGTGGGCGGTGTTTGCCGGTTTTCAATGGTTTGTTTGACCCGGCCGATCAGCGAATTCTTGGAAACCGGCGAGTTGATGCTGCGTACTGTACTCGGTGTGATACGGGTGGGGATCACCACGCCGCGCGCGGAATGCTTCTGGTTCATGGCGGCGCGCGAAGGCATCATCGGGTTGGTCTTGGGCGAGATATTCATCTTGCGGCCAACTTTGCCGATGATGGTCTCACCGTGGGGTTTTTCTTTGTGCATCTGCTCTTGCAGGTTTTCCAGGGCGCTGCGGTCCGGCTTGATGCCGAACAGGCGTGAAACCTTGTCCAGCCGTGAGAGCGGAGA
>CAYQTY010000350.1:0-3505 GCA_964420535.1 uncultured Leptolinea sp.
TTTGATCGGCGTCTTCTTCTGGGTGCAGTTAGGCAATACTGTCATCCTGCTGGCTGCCATTGGCGGGGCGGTGGCGGTGTTCTTTACTCCGTTGATGCTGCGCGGACTGAAAGAGCCGGTGATCTTCGTCACCTTCGGACCGCTGGTAATGGTAGGTGTGTACTATGTGCTGACCAAACAGATCGCGCTTGACCCGATACTGGCGTCACTGCCCGGCGCGTTCCTGGTCACCCTGGTGGCTTACCTGAAAAGCGCCCGCTTTGAGGTAAAGGAAACCGAATCGGGAACGGTAGTGTTAAATGTAAAAGTGACCACCATCCGCTGGCTGGCCGGGCTGGGCTACCTGAGCCTGGTCATTCTGGTGATCGCGCGGGTCATCCCCGCATGGTCGCTGGCCGGCCTGTTGACTGCCCCCTTCGCCTGGATGGTCTCCACGCGCATTGAGCGGCAGAAGACGGTGGCGAATTACCTGTGGGCTACCGTGTATTCACTGGTTGTGTATGTTGTCACCGGGCTGCTGATCGCCCTGGGCTTCCTGATTCGTTGATTTTCTCATCCATTGGAGGATTGTTCATGAAAGACTGGTTTGTGACCTGGTTCAAAGCGGCGCGGGCGCCGTTCCTGGTGGTCAGCCTGATGCCGGCTTTGCTGGGCGGTATCATCGCGGCGGCCGCCGGCCCGATCCATATGGGTATCTTTATTGCCTGTGTTATTGGCGTGGTGATGGCTCATTCCGCGGCAGATTTTATTGATGACTACTTTGATTTCAAAAAAGGCAACCTGGGCAACAAGGAAGAACAGTTCCATGACAGCCCGCTGATCTCAGGTAAGGTCACCCTGAATCAGGTGCTGGCGGCCACATTGATCTGCCTTGGTATCGCGTTGGCGGCTGGACTGTATGTGTTTGTCAATGTGGGTATGCCCATCGTGTGGATGGCCGTCATCGGGGCATTCATTGTGTTCTTCTACACGTCACCGCCGGTAATGCTGAACTACCGCGGTCTGGGTGAGACGGCTATCTTCCTGGCCTTTGGCCCGATGATCGTTGTGGGTGTGTATGTGGCGCTGACCGGCAAGTTCTCCTGGGAGCCGCTGCTGGTATCCATGATCCCCGGCGTGTTCACAATGGGTGTGGTGCTGGTGAGCAACACCTTTGACTATTTTGACGATATCAAATCCGGCAAGAAGACCTTTGCCGTGCGGTTCGGCCAGGCATCCGAGGTGAAGTTGATGGCCATCAGTTCGGTCATCGCCTATGTGGCGGTGATTGGCGGCGTCATCGCGGGAATGGTCCCTGTGTGGGCATTGCTGGTGTTGCTCTCTGCCCCTATGGCTTTTGACGCGGTGAAATTCACCTTCGGTTTTGCCGACGCAAGCCGCTATAAGGCTGCTATGACAAAGGCGATTGCGCTGTCATCGGTGGCGTGTATATTGCTGCTGGTGGCGTACGGGGTGGTGATACTGATAAAAGGGTAAATTCCCGGCAGGAACCTGACCCCCATCCCGACCTTCCCCTATTTTCAAACGCGAAAATGGAGGAAGGTGACTTTTGCGGACTGGTAAATATATGGATTAAATTAATTCCCGGGCTATTGAGTAGAAATCCCGGGAATTTTATATGTGGTTACCGAAAAAACATCTCCTCCATTTTCCGTTTTTTAGAAAATGGAGGAGATCATAAAAGGGGCGTTTGTGGAGTGAAAATTCACCTATAAAGACCGGGCGATCAGGCCTTTTAGTATGATTCGAAATTTTTGCGCGTCCGGTTCCGGCCCCAGCGGGATGAACAGGCTGCCAGTCCCTTCTTCAGAATTGGTGCGTAGGCCGAAGATGTCCAGACCGCTGTTGGGGATCAATTTATACGCGGCAGAATTTTCGTAGTCTTGTACAGATATCTCGCTATACCGTGCCGAAACCACACCCGGCGCCTTGCCTTCCGGCATGGAGGCGGTCACCAGCCATTCACTGGTCAACAAGCTTGTGTGCAATGTGACAGCCGGTTTTCCGGCAAACAACCCTGATTTTGTCACCTGCGATGTAGTTTCTATACACAGGGTTGGTTCGCTGACAAGTGCTTCATCTATTCCATACTGGTTTAAATGCGCACGGATCGCATCCATCATAGTTTGATCCAGCTCAGAAAAAGCGCATTCACGCGTTCGGTTCAGATACTGGTCCATTAAATCTCCCTTTGACCTTATCCGGGCCGTTGATTTTATTCTTTGATCATGCTTTCAACAATTTCAATACTATCTTTGATGCAGCCGTTACAGCGGGTGGCGAAAACTCCCTTTTCAAGGGCAGCTTTTCGGGCTTCAGCATCATTCATATCAAATCCAAGGATGTCATTGCAACGGATGGCGCCGGTACGTTCTTTGAAACGCCGGATCAATTCCTGGTCCAACGCATAGACTTTATCTTTGGCTACTTTATTGGCTTCCCCATCCATGCTGGAAACGCCGTTTTTCATTCCCAGTACCATAATGCCGCCGGAAAGCGCTCCGCATACCTCACCGGACCGGCCCAATCCGCCGCCGAATCCCAGTGCGATTTTCTGCGCGATGACTTCACTGATCCCCAGTTCTTCGGCGAAAACGCTGGCTACGCATTGGGCGCAACCGAATCCGCTGGCATGACGCTCTAATCCTTTTTCTACCCGATTCATGGTGAAAGTCTCCTGTATTTCGGTAAATGGAAGTACCCGGGTAATTGTATCCAATTTTTTCACGCGTGAACGGTTTTCCGGTACAATGCCTTTGAATGTGCACTTATGAACCCAAACTTGATATGGCTGCCCTGTACCGGGGCTTTAATTCGCCGGTCACCGAGGAGGATTGCGGCCGGATGTGCGCGCCGCATAACCCGAACGGCAAACCTTTCTGCTGCGATATCTGCCGCGCGGTTCCGGTAGCCTACCACCAGGAGCGGGCGTACTTGGAATTAAACACAGACCTGTGGCATGAATGGCGGGGTGACGAGTGCTCAACCGAGCCGGTGGATCCGGCGGAAATGCGCGCTGATACACCCGGTCACCTGACCCTGCTGGCTTGCAAAGGCCCGGCGGACTGTCAACGGGAATTTCGAGCCACCAGTTGCCGCCAATTCCCATTCTTCCCGTATGTGACGGATGACTACCGGTTCATCGGTCTGGCCTATTACTGGGATTTTGAACCATATTGCTGGGTACTCAGTCACCTTGACCGGGTGACTGAGACCTATCGGCGTGAGTTCGTTGACACCTTTGATGAGCTCTTCAACCAGTGGCCGGATGAATTTGAAAGCTACGCGGCGATGTCAGAAGAAGCGCGTGATTACTTCAGCGGACAACGCCGGCGAATCCCGTTGCTGCACCGCAACGGCAGTCTATATCTGATCAGCCCGGGGAATGAGCGGATATCAAAGAGCACCTTCGCGCGATTACGAAAATTTGGTCCGTATAAAAAGTAATATTCCGCCTGATGGTCCGGCGCGATGGAAAAACTTGTTTTGTCATGGTTATAATGAA
>CAYQTY010000351.1:0-1458 GCA_964420535.1 uncultured Leptolinea sp.
AACTGAGCATTAAAAATCTAAATTTCACCTATCCTGAATCCAAAAAAGCTATAATCAAAAACCTCGACCTTGAGATAAGTAGCGGTCAGATATTAGCAATCACTGGACCAACGGGTTCAGGCAAAACTACCTTGATTTCATTGTTGTTGCCGATAAATTGCATGACCCTGGAAACCTGGGCACTTTGATCCGTACCGCCGCCTCCGCGGGTGCACAGGCAGTTGTGACTACTCCCGACAGTGTAGACCTGTATTCTCCCAAAGTCTTGCGTTCAGCTATGGGCGCGCACTTCCACCTGATTTGCGGTGAGATGGAGTGGAGTGCGTTAGAGAACATTAAACGCGATAATACCAATAGAAAGTTATCAGCCTACGTCGCAGTCGCAGACGGTGAAATGCTTTGCTGGCAAAGTGACTTCACCCAACCCACGATGCTGATAATTGGCAGCGAAGCCGATGGAGCGACAGAAGCCGCTTTTAAATTAGCTGATTACCGGCTATCAATACCAATGCCGGGTAAAATGGAATCATTGAATGCCGCGGTCGCAGCGGGTATATTGATCTTCGAAGTTGTACGGCAGAGAACAGGTAAATAATAAGGGATTAAACAGGAGAAAATATGAAACACTTTATCGTCGACATTCATTACCTTGTTCCAGTAGAGAAACTGGCTGATATCCTTCCCGCGCATCGAGCTTTTCTTCAAACCGGGTACGATAAAGGACTCTTACTGTTGTCCGGTCCCAAAGAACCACGAACAGGCGGACTGGCCGTAGCCCGCGCAGAATCATTGGATGAATTGCGAAAGTTCTTCCTTCAAGATCCATATCACCTGCAGAACGTAGCAACACATGATTTTATAGAATTCAATCCCGTCCTTCGCCAACCCTGGTTGGAAGATTGGGTTAAAGGATAATTTGTTTATTTGATCTGTTTAAAATTGACGATCACCAGGTTCTTGGCACAATCGCTGCTCGTATTGAATTTAAACCGGGGCGAAAGTCCACGCCCGTTTTGATCAACCAACCGTATTCCATAATCCCCCTGAGTGTCGATCGGTTTGTCAGTTAAAAATACTTCATAACCGCCTAATCCATACCATGGCGAAGAACCGGTAATGCTCAGGAATTGAATGTCTTTCCCGTACATCGGTCCATTGACCTGTACCGTGATCCCGGTTATTGGCCGGCCCTGGAGGTCAAAAACCTGCCCTGCTATGCCCGACCATGTACAGGTACGGTCTTGTTTGAATAACGTAGCCGAAATACTTTCCGGCTTTGCCTGCAGGTCAAATGTGTAAAGAGATGTGTCTTCGGGGGTTGGTGGAATGGCAGTTGGCGTTTCGACAATGGGAGTTATTGTCGGGCGTGTCATTGGTTTCAATGTAGGCAGGTCAGTCGTTTTTACAGGATAATTAACAGTTACTGATGGAACAGGATTAGCGACTTGAACACCTCTG
>CAYQTY010000351.1:1468-3492 GCA_964420535.1 uncultured Leptolinea sp.
CCAAATGCTGTAAAGCAACACCTCCTCCTGCAGACCAACCGGCTGCAACAACAGTGGCAATGGAAAATACAACAGTTAACAGGTTCCATAACCATGCAAACGCCTGTAATTGTTCCCGGCGGCGTTTCCTTCTTTCATACCTGAGTCTGGCTGGTCCGTACTTCATGACCTCGCCGCTCAGGGAACAAGTACTTCGATTTTTGCTTCTGTCCTGGCTTTGGACACCCAATCGGCTATAGCCTTACTCTCAAGAGCGGATTTCGCATCTGGATCAAGTTTTCTTGCTGGATCGCTTTCTATAACCTGAACAAGATGGAAACCAATGGCAGACTTTACCACCTGGCTGACCTGCCCGGGTTTTAACTGAAAGACCGCGTCATCAACTTCCGGTTGTAATAAGTATCCCCGGGGGAACCATCCTAGATCGCCTTTGGTAACCGGGTCTGCTTCTGAAGCCAGAACGGCAAAATCCGCTCCAATATCCACCTTTTGACGTGCTATCGCGGCGCCTTCTTCCCGGCTAAAATAAATCTGGCGGGCATGGATTTGTTCTACTGCAACCGGTAGTGCTTTGATAATTTCATCGCGCTGCCAGGCAGCTCCCAGATTACGAACATATGAACGCCGGAATGAATCGGGAGTATATCCATTACTCTGCAGCCAGGTATTGAACCCGGCTTCCCCACCGGCAGAAGAAACCAATTGCCCCAATCGGGCGTTTAGATCTGCATCAGAGAGCACATAGCCATTCTTAACAGCTTCTTGATAAAGTAATTCGGACCCCGTAAATTCGTCTATAACACGTTGCTTGCGCTCTTCCGGTGATACTGTTCGGCCCAGGGTTGCCATTGCTGTATCAAAGCGTTTTAATTCTTCTTCATAATCTGAAAGAAGAATTCCTGTACCGTTTACCTGAATTGCCATTGGAAGCGGTGTTGGTGAAGGGGGCAATGGAGTTTCTGTTGGGGGAACAGGTGTAGCTGTTGGAGTGGGTGTCGCACCAACACAACTGGAGGAAAAAAGGAAACCAGTTAAAGCAAATATGGCGAAAATAAGTCTCTTTGAAGTAAGCATTCCGCAAATTATACCCAATAACAAAAAGACTGCCTGAAAAACACTCAGGCAGTCTTTTGAAATCCAGTAGATTTTAGTATTCCGGGGGCGGCATGGGAGCCGGTTTGTCTTTTTCCGGAACATCAGTGATCAGGGCTTCGGTGGTCAAAATCATAGCCGCGATGGAAGCAGCATTTTCCAGAGCGCCGCGTGTCACTTTGGCGGGATCTATGACACCGCCTTTGACCATATCCATGAATTCATCGCTCAGAACATCATAACCCATGTTCGTGTTCTTCTTTGATTTCTGGATCTGGCGGACATTCTCAACAATGACGGAGCCGTCTTTGCCGGCATTTTCCGCGATCTTGATCATCGGGATTTCCAGAGCTTTGCGGACAATTTTGACACCGATCTGCTCGTCTTCATTAGCCATCTTGACAGTATCCAGAACAGGCATGGCATTGATCAGGGCGACACCGCCGCCGGCAACGATACCTTCTTCAACGGCAGCACGGGTGGCTGAAAGAGCGTCTTCGACGCGGTGTTTCTTTTCTTTCAGTTCGGTCTCAGTAGCAGCACCAACACGGATGATAGCCACACCACCGGAAAGTTTCGCCAGGCGCTCCTGGAGTTTTTCGCGGTCATAATCGCTGGTGGTCTTGTCGATCTCAACTTTGATCTGTTCGATGCGGGCTTTGATCTCAGCTTCGTCGCCTTTGCCGCCGATAACGGTGGTATTGTCTTTATCGGAAGAAACTTTTTCAGCGCGCCCAAGATCAGAGATGACAACTGATTCCAACTTGCGGCCGGTCTCTTCAGAGATAACCTGTCCGCCGGTCAGGATGGCAATATCCTGTAGCATGGCTTTGCGGCGATCACCAAAACCGGGGGCTTTGACAGCCAGTACGTTCAGCATGCCGCGCAGTTTGTTGACCACGAGGGTGGCCAGGGCTTCGCTGTCAACATCT
>CAYQTY010000352.1:0-1924 GCA_964420535.1 uncultured Leptolinea sp.
CTGGGAACAACCGGAGAAGCCGGAATAGAATCCGCCCGTGCGCTTATCTCGGAAGCCGGGGATTTCATAGAAAAAATTTCCTCTTCCTGATCGCGATGTTAAAAATACTTCTTCTAGGTCCTCCCGCCATTCTCGATGACGACAAGCCGTTGAAAATTCAACGCCGTCAGGCAAGGATTTTGTTGTATTATCTGGCAGGCCAACCGGATGGGGTTTCGCGGGGGGATCTGGTTTCACGGTTATGGAAAGAAACCAGCGAGACTGACGCGCGTAAAAACCTGCGGGAATTATTGAGTAAACTCCGGAATGAACTCCCTGACCCGGAAGTCATCTGTACTGACCAGGATCGCATCTGGCTTGATTTTGACAAGGCCTACTCCGACCTTCAGCATTTCATGAAACTGGTCCAGCCAGCGGTCAATTACTTCGGTAAAACTCAAAAACAAAATGTTTTACCTGAAAACATTGCTGACGGTCTGGAAAGGGCAGTTGCATTATGGAGAGCCCCTTTTTTTCTGGAAGGTCTGGGAAACACTTTTTCAAATGTTCTTGAGGATTGGATCCAGTCAAAATCCAATTCATTAGAGTACTACAGTTTACAGAGCCTTGAACGCCTGGCAGATCATTTCTCGTCCACAGGCGATCTGGATAAAGCCATCCTGTACCTCAATAAAGCCCTGGAATCGGATCCACTGGATGAACATTTGCAGGAATATCTACTGGCCTTGTATTACAGAGCCGGCCGCATAACGGACGCGCAATCGTATTACCGGTATCTCAAAGACCTCTATCAACGTGAACTGGAAGAAGTACCCCCTGAAATCTTGCAGTTAACAATCAAAGAAACAACACAATCCCCAACCAGGGAAATTCGGAAAAGTCAGCGCTCGGGCAAATCCGGAGGATCCGCCGTATCAGGGTTTATCGGCCGGTCTAATGAACTCGAATTGATGGAGAAATATTACATTGATGGCGGTGTCGTATTTATACTGGGTGAAGTTGGTTCAGGGAAAACATTTTTTGTTCACCATTTCTGTTCATCGGTAAAATCAAAGCAGCGGACTTACTTTGTCACCTGCCATGAAGATGAATTTAATCAGCCGTTTCAACCATTTGTTAACCTGATTCGCACTTACTTTAAACAGGAAGATTTCGATAGACTGAATGAATTCAGTCAGAACATTCTTTCTTTGATCATTCCGGGATTCATTAGAAAAAACAAACCAACATCTGTCCGTGAAGATGTACCGCTGGACATCAGCCGCGAGTCACTTTTTAATGCGTTCTATCAATTATTGTCAAAAACCAGCCGGGGGGGCAGAACGATCCTGGCATTTGAAAACATCCAATGGATCGATTCCGATTCATTAGACGCGCTGATGCATTTATCAAGGTCCGGCTTTTTCAAAGATGACGCATTCCTGATTTTAACGTCAAGAATAGAGTTCGATAATAAAAAACTGCGTTTTCTTATTCAGGATGATAAAAGGCATAAACTTATACCCAGAATCGAACTTAAACCTTTTACCCTGCAGGAAACCGGGATAATGGTGCGAAATACACTTGGGAGAGACCCGGACCAGGCTTTTGTTCAGCGATTGCAAACAGCCACCGGGGGCAACCCCCTGTTAATCCGGGAGACTTTGACCACCATTCAGGAGTCAGATGAAGCTACCTCTTTCGATCAAGAAAAGATACGGATCTCAGAAAAGTTGACGCCCATTATTGAAGAAAAAGAGGAGATGCTGGACAGCCTATCAAAAGATATTCTTGGTGCGGCAGCCGTTTGCGGTATGGAATTCCAGTATGACATTCTCGAATTTCTAGAAATCTGCCCCCAAAAAGATCTGGTGCGGATGCTGGAAGAACTGGAATCCAAACAATTTATCCATTCCTTGTCCAGCAGTGAAGGGATCGGCCGGTA
>CAYQTY010000352.1:1934-3468 GCA_964420535.1 uncultured Leptolinea sp.
CATTACTCGCACATTTATCTCCGGCCAGATCATGTTACTTGAATGAACAGATCGCTCAGGGAAAAATCAAACTTAGAGGAAACCTGACAAGGCGGCAGGCCAGTACCATCGCGCGGCATTTTGAGATGGGTGGAAAACCGTTGCAAGCATTTAATTACTGGATAAAAGCAGCGCAATACGCACGGGAATTATTTTCACGCGAAGAAGCAAACCATGCCTTTTCCAGGGCGAACCAGATCCGGTTGGAATTCGGCGAATTGATTTCAGAAGATGACCTGTACTCCCTGTTTTCTGAATGGGGTGATATGGCATACAACGTGATGGATCTACCATCACTGAGTGAATGTTTCTCCAATATGTATGAAGCAGGTGTACAAATCAATAGTCATTTGCTCATAGGCGTTGGCTTAAGTGGTATGGGTCTCTCGAGTTTTTATGAATCGGAAATTGAAAGAGCCCTGGTTTTTCTGGAAGAAGGCATGCAAATTATCAACAAAACAGATTATCAATTAGAGAAGATTAGATGCCGGTATTGGTTTGCCATGACACTCTCAACAGCGGGGTTTAACGCGCGGGCGATCGAAATACTCAATGAAGCAAATAGCCTTGGCGATGGGTTGAATAATCAAAAAATCAGGGAAGTTGTAGCATTGGTTCAGGACTTTTCAAGTCTTCTATGTTCAACCCTTGGAATGCTTTCGCAGGCTGTTGAATATGGGAAAGCAGCTCTGCGGAATTCTTATTTACTGGTGTCCAAACATTCTGCTCATCCGGGAGCATTTACAACATTAGCTATCGCGGAATATTATTCGGGCAGGTTTTCTGAATCGATGAAATATATAATCCAGGCAAAGAAAATAATAATAACTCAGCGAAATCCACGCATACTGGCATATATTTCAATTATGGAATCCCGAGTAAATACTCTCCTTGGAAGATTAGATAGTGGATGGGATCAAGCGGATGTAGCAATGCAATTGGCTACTGAAAATAAATATATAGAAATTATCTCGTCGGCGTATTGTCTACGCGGCGATGTTTTTCTGACACTTCATATGTACGAAAAAGCGATAAATGAATACAAGCTCGGATTCGACATCATGCCCGGAGCCCACGCCGGGTTGGATAATTACTATCGTCTTGGGTATGCTACAGCCATGAATGGAGAGCTGGAAGCCGGTCTGCAGATTCTCAAATCAGCTATTGAACAATCCGAAAAAATACAATTGGGATCAATATTTATTCCAGCCAGGTACCTTTATGCCCAATTATTGGAGTCCAATGGACGGTCTGATGAGGCTAAAGGTATATTTGAAAACGTGATTGACGAAGCTCAGTCCCGCGGTTTTTCCTTGATCACCATTCCCGGCAGCCTGCCGAGATTGCGGTATTTATGGGATACCCTGGAAAACTCACTGGCGGAACAGGTTATCTCAAACCTGTATTCAAAGGGTGTCATTCAGCCGGGAGTCTGGATTGAGAAATTAATTAAAAATGCCCAGAAGAACCACCTGTATTCCGAAAAATTTGACGA
>CAYQTY010000353.1:0-3437 GCA_964420535.1 uncultured Leptolinea sp.
ATCTCGCGCGCGATGGTGCTGAAGGTGGTCTGCGCGGCCATCTCACGGTTGAGCATCTTGTGGGCTTCTTCCACTACGATCACCAGTGGACGCGGTTCATCTTCCTTACCCGGATTGCTGCGGAACGTATTGGTCTTCTTTTCCCAGGCGTCACGGATACGGCGGGTGAGCAGGTTGGTGACCAGCAAATAATCCAGATCGCTTTCGTTCTTGCCGAACGAGAGGATCACATGCTGGCCGTTCTCCAGAGATTTGATGATCTCGCCCATCCCATTCGTGGCGGGTTCGGCCAGAATATAGGGCCGGTTGAACACGCGGCTCAGTTTGCTGTGCAGACCGGCAGCCGCCCCCGGGTGCACACCTTCGCGGGCTGCCCAGGCTTCCACGCTGTCATCGGCCGGGTACTTCTTGCCGTCTTCATCCACATCCATCTTACCGGGAACCAGGTCACGGAATTCGCGGAACCAGTTCTCTTCCCCAAAGCTCCGTACCAGCGCGTCAAGCGTGGTGGCGGTGGTCTCTTTGAGGTTCAGTTCGCGGGTCAACAGTTCAATATCTTCCGGACGGATGTCCTTCTCGGCGATCTCCAGGGTGTAATCCGGCGGTTTATTGTGGATGGTAGCCGTCGCCCCCAGCCCCACCACACGCACACGGGTGGGGAACTTGGTGCGCAGGCCGGCCACTTTTGTATTCGAGTCTGACGAGGTATCGTCAAAGCCGTACTCGTTGTGCATATCAAACACCAGCAGTGACGACTTGTTGTACTGGATCAGCCCGGCTAACAGCAGCCGGGTGAGAAATGACTTGCCGGTACCGGTGGCGCCGAACACGCCGGAGGAGCGCTGGACGAATTTCTCGAGGTCAATGCACACGGGGTGACCCTGTTCGCGGGTATGGCCGATGATGAAGTGTTTGCCGTCGCCATCTTCAGGGTCGCCAAATATCTCGGCTACGTCACCTTCGGCTGCCAGCCGCACCGGTGAATGGTGCGCCGGGACGGTTTTCACCGGCAGCGGATGCGACCCATTCGGATTGGCCTGCAGCCAGGCTTCGTAGGCTGGTGTGCCGGGCTCGGGGCCGCGGTCCAGCATCAAAGCGGGGAGGATCTCCAGGTTGGTGTACAGGGTCTGACCGTGAAGCAGGCGCGCCACATTGGGTGGCAGGCGTTGTTCGCTCTGCTCGTCAGCAAAGCGCGGGTTGGTGGAACCCAGCACCAGATTGGTGACCAGTCCGTAGAATTGCCAGTCTCCGCTGCGGGTGACCACAAAGCTGCCTTCCTGCACGTCATGCGCGGGAACAGTCAACCGGGCATTCAGGCTGTCTTTCAGTGAGCCGCCGACAATGTAGCCGATCTCGGGATTTTCGCCGGGGTTGGAGGTGGGGTTGTTCTGTGCCATACCTATACTCCTGCCTGATCCTGATAGATCTCGCTGATCGCGCCCAGCACGCGGTTAAGGGTTTCGTAATCGTCACGCAGCAGCACGATCAACTCGCTGACGGCGCTTTCCAGCCAGGCTTCATTGTTCAATTGCAGGTAAACGGCGTGCGTCTGTTGCAGGTGGGCGGCCAGTAACTCCGCCACGGGGAGGTCAAGGCTGCCCAAAATGTGCCGGAAATAACCGAACCGGTTTCCAGCCGTGAACGCCAGAGTCTCCTGTGCACTGCAGGTAAAGATCTGGTCCAGTGACAGCGGCGGCCGGGGCGGCATCAGGTGGGATACACGCCCGTCACGCTGGTAGCCGACGAACAGCACGCTGATCTCCGCCGGAATGTTGCGGTTCAGGCGGTTATCCTGAATGAGCATCTCGTTGACGTGCTCAGCCGTCACCAGTTGGCGTACCAGACCGTCATCATCAATGTGAATGTCATACACCAGACCGAAGATCTGGTAACCGGGCGCGGCGGGAATTCGAACCAGCCCGCCAAAGGTCAGGTTTTCCACCTGAGTCACCTGGCAGCCGATCACGCAGCCGGTGGTCGACGCGCGCAACAGGCGGCCGATCTGTATGGATGTGGGGGTAAGCGGAAGCATCAGCGGTTCCTCGTTCTTCCTGACAGATTTTTGGCGAATTGTTTATTGGAGGGCGCGGGAGGGGTCATCCCCCGGGCGATCATTTCGCGGGAGATCATCTGGCTGATCTGTTCTTTATCCAGCATGGAGACCAACGCGATTTCGTGGGAGCGGTGCAACGCATACGGGTAGGGCATGCCGCCCAGCAGCGCGCACTGTTCCAGCAGAACGGCATGTAAAAGGTTGACCCTGTCCGCATCGGCTGCCACCCATTCGGGGATCTCCACCCGGGCGAGTGACGGCTTACCGGGCAAGCCATTGTTCAGATAAAAGAAATGCAGGGCGGTTTCACCCGGGTAGCTTTGAGCCGAACGTGAATGGATTCCGAAAATAGCCGAACGCGCCTGCGGCGGGATGCGGTCACGGAAAAGGTACGCGTCCGATAGCGGTGCAAGTGACCGTTCTTTTTCAGAGGCATTATTTTGTTCTGATTGCGGATCAAGCAATCCCAGCATGCGTACCACTAGGTCTGACCCGGGACGGTCGACATAGCCGCCTGTGATCGTCCCCTGCGCGGCCAGTTCATGCAGCACACCGATGTACTGCTCGAATTCGTTCTGAGTCGCAGGGCTTCCCTGCGGGTCACGGAACAATTCCAACGGTCCGTCCGTCAGCGCGAGAACGGTGCCTTCGATTTCCTTTGACAGATCCGCCAGCTTGCGGCGCTCGCGCAGGTCACGCCGCAGCGCGATAACCTCTTCTCCCACCAGCCCGTATTCATTGGTGATCTCGTCCAGGTCCAGCAGTTGCGTTTCTACGATCTCGCGGGGTGGAGCTTGCAGGGTTGAATCCAGCCGGAACACCCCGATGTTGATCACGCCAAAGGGGATGCTGTCATGCCGGTTCGGGTTGACCTGAGAACCGTCCGCCGCCAGAAGGGTGTAATCCCGTGAGATAGCCGGGGCAGAGAAGATCGCCGTGATATCTTCATCCGTTGGAACGGCGCTGCGCAGATTGACGTTAAGCGCCGCGGCAGAAAGAACAGCATCGCGGGTGTGTTCATTCTGCCCGGCGAGGCTGTCAAGGAGCACGGAAGCGTGGGCGGCTTTTCCGGCTTCAGCCTGCTGCCGGGCGTCAATCTGGCCGGCAAGGTCTTTCAATTTATTGTGAATGGCAGTGTAATCCAGCGGCATGCTTTCCCCGGGGAATAAATCAGTTATGGAACATCTGTTTGAATTATAGCCTGCCGGATGGCTGGAATCAAGGCAGGGTTATATCAAATCCCGGTCACAAAATCAGGTGATTGCCCTTCTTTGTTGATACAATTCACATTATCCAGTAATGAAATGGGTAAGTTCTTTCACGGGGTGAATTATGAAAGCGATCAAGATCCTACTGGCACTACTGATCTTCTCGGTGATTTTCA
>CAYQTY010000354.1:0-236 GCA_964420535.1 uncultured Leptolinea sp.
CCAGTTTCGGCAAACAGATTTCCGATGATGGAATGATGGATTACACCGACTATGTGATGAAAGTGCTTGACCACCTGTCGATTGATACACTGGTCACCATCGGCGGCGATGATACGCTGAGCTATTCTGCCCGCCTGCACAAAGAAGGCTATCCTTGCATCGCCATCCCAAAGACTATGGACAACGATGTATTCGGTACAGACTACTGCATCGGCTTCTCCACAGCGGTTACCCGC
>CAYQTY010000354.1:259-3384 GCA_964420535.1 uncultured Leptolinea sp.
GACTTCCTGCTGGAAGATAAACGCAACAACACATCGAATTACGCCATGATCACCGTTTCTGAAGGCGCCATCATGGAAGGCGGCGACATCATTGAAAAAGGTGACGAGGATGCTTACGGTCACAAGAAGCTTGGTGGTATTGGTGAGATTGTTTCCGCTGAGATCAAAGCCCGCACCGGGCAGGATATTATGTACCAACAGTTAGCTTACATGATGCGCTCCGGCGCACCTGATTCGCTTGACCGTATGGTTGCGATGTCCTTTGGTAACCTGGCTGTACAGTTGATAAGACGCAATGAAACCGGTAAAATGACTGCCCTGCATGGCGGCAAATATACCACCGTGCCGATCGATATGATCATGGCCGGCAAAAAGACGGTTGACGTCCCCGCGTTTTACGATCTTGAGACATACCGCCCGAGAGTAAAAGACTTCATGGGCGTCCCGATGTTCCTGAGCTGATCCAGCTTTTCCCGGATCGCTTAAAGAATGATATAAAAATGGAGCAGATCACTGTCTGCTCCATTTTTTTACTACAGGATAATAAAACCATGCCGGTTTCTGATCAGGGAGTATTTCATAACCGATATAACGTAATACCCAGAGTCCTGATTTTTCTAACCAGAGGGCGGGATGTGTTGTTGATCAAAGGCGCGCCGACAAAGCGGTTGTGGGCTAACCTGTATAATGGCATTGGCGGTCACGTGGAGCAGGGGGAAGATGTTTTAACGGCTGCCTATCGGGAACTAAATGAAGAGACTGGCATTACCGATGTGACCCTGGAATTATGCGCCATTATCTCCATCGATGCTGGCGAACGGACCGGTATCGCCATGTACGTTTTTCGGGGGACTGTGCCGGATGGAAAGGATTACGAACTGCGGCCTTCTGATGAAGGCGCGTTGGAATGGGTGCATCAGTTTGATATGCTCTCCATCCCGCTGGTGGAAGATTTGCCGGTATTGATCCCAAAAGTATTGGCTCATAAAACCGGCGAACAGCCGTTATTTGGATTGTATTCCTATTCAGACACAGGAAAATTGCAGGTCAGGTTTGTTTTACCCTGACCAGTTGGTTTTGCTTATTCCCCGGTTTTCCGCTCGTAAAAGATAAGGATCGTACTGCCGTACTTTCGGCGGTCAACCTCTTCAATATTATTCAGCTCAATTTCTTTGAACTCAACCGGGTGGATCTGTACGATCACACATCCGTCTTCGCTCAGCCAGTCAGGATTTTCATCCAGCATTTGCAATGCTTCGCTCCACATCTCTTTATACTGAGGCGGAGCGATATAAATGTAATCAAAAGACCGGTTGGGAACAGAGCGTAATAGTGTGAACGCGTCACCCTGCGCGACAAGCCCGTTGGTTTTTAACCGGGTGATTTCCAGATTCGCGTTAATAGTCTGAATAGCAAGCCGGTTCATTTCGTTAAACCGCACAAACTCCGCTCCGCGGCTCAAGGCTTCAATGCCGATACTTCCGGTTCCAGCAAACAGATCGAGCCACGTTGACCCGCGTACATCATCGGCCAGAATATTGAACAACGATTCCTTGACGCGGTCAGTCACTGGACGTGTGGTATCACCGGGAACCGCTTTAATCCGCATTCCCCTGGCACTGCCGCTGATGATCCTTAATCCAGACATTTGTTGATCTTCCGGTAAAAATTGAAACCTGGTTTACTCAACGTCGTTATAGGTCCAGTAACGGTTGGCGATGTAGTTCCACATCATCACCACCAGAATGGCAAATGCCAGCGTTAAGTTGTGGCCAATAAATGTAGGTGTTACTCCGATGCTGGGCAGCATACGTTCAGCCAGGTTGATAAGCGGATTTTCGAGCACGGCAAATAAGATAAGCCTGATCCCCATGCCCACCAGGCTGATAAGCAGAAATTGAACCGCCTGTTGTGCGAATGTTTTGGTGCGTGAATCCGGATATGTCCAGTAACGGTTTAGAAGAAAGTTACTGGCTACAGCCATGATGAATGATAGCGCGCTGGATACAATCGCTTTGATCAGAAATATACTGGTGAAAAGATTAAAGAAACCGAAGTCAATTACCGCTCCAAACGCGCCTACAGCGGCAAATTTATAAAAACGGATTCTCTCGTGGCGTTTAGCGAGGATCATGAAAAACCTAATTTCTCCTTGAAGTACGGTATTGTCCTGTTAATGCCATCTTCCAGATTCGTTTTGGGTTCCCATTTCAGGATACCGCGAGCGCGGGTAATATCCGGTTGACGTTTTTGCGGATCGTCACCCAGGCGCTGATCCATTTTGATCTGGATGCCGGCTGGATTATTGGTGATGCGGTTTATCGTCTCGGCGAACTGCTTAATGGTGGTTTCAGCCGGGTTGCCAATGTTGACCGGGTAGTGCTCGTCTGACATTAGCAGGCGGTAGATCCCTTCCACAAGGTCTTCCACAAAGCAGAAACTGCGGGTTTGCATTCCGTCACCATAGATGGTGAGCGGCTCCTTACGAAGGGCTTGCTGAATAAAGTTTGGTACCACACGGCCGTCATCCAGGCGCATGCGGGGTCCGTAGGTATTGAATATCCGCACAATGCGAGTATCAATACCGTGCGCGCCGTGGTACGCCATTGTGAGAGCCTCGGCGAAGCGTTTGGCTTCGTCATATACCGAGCGTACACCGATGGGGTCACAATGTCCCCAGTAGGTTTCCTTTTGTGGGTGTTCAACCGGATCACCGTAGATCTCACTGGTGGAAGCCAGTAGGAAACGGGCTTTATGCGCGCGTGCGACGCCCAGAGTGTTGTGGGTGCCCAGCGCGCCGGCTTTCATGGTTTGAATGGGGAGGTTGGTATACCCGTATGGTGAATTGGGATTAGGACTGGCCGGTGAAGCGAAATGCATCACGGCATCCACTTTCCCGGGAACGAAGATGAAATTGGCCACATCATGCCGGATGAATGTGAACTTCGGATGCCCGGCAAGGTGACCGAGATTTTCGGAATTTCCGGTAATAAAATTATCCATACCAATTACTTCATGACCCTCGCTTAACAGCCGGTCACAAAGATGTGATCCTAAAAAACCTGCGGCGCCTGTGATAAGTATTCTCATTGTTCCTCTTTTCGAAGGGTTGATTTTATCTCCAA
>CAYQTY010000355.1:0-3361 GCA_964420535.1 uncultured Leptolinea sp.
CCGATCATCACCCCCACCACCAAGGGGGGAGTTACCGGGCATGACGAACGGTTGACCTGTGCCGAAGTGGTGGAACAGGGATATGTGAAGGCGGCAGAATGGGAACAGATACAATCTGCCGCTCTGGCTATTTTCAATAAAGGGCAGGAAATTGCCCGCAAAGCCGGTATGATCCTGGTGGATACGAAATATGAGTTTGGCCGTTCCGCTGACGGACAGATCATGTTGATCGACGAGGTTCATACCCCGGATTCTTCCCGTTTCTGGAAGCTCGAAAGCTATGATGCGCGCTTCGCCGCCGGCGAAGAACCGGAAAACTTTGACAAAGAATTCATCCGCATGCACTACGCGGAGCGCGGCTACCGTGGTGACGGCGAACCGCCCGTGGTTGAACCGCAGCTCTGGGTGCAGGCGTGCAAACGCTACGTGACCATATATGAAAATTTGACCGGGCTTACTTTTGAACCGGGTGCGTACCCGGTTAACCCGAGATTGGAAGCAAATCTGCGCAAAGGTGGATGGCTGAAATGAGACCGTTGCTTGTCATTTTGATGGGATCCAGAGCAGACATGGGCCACGCCGAGAAGATCGCGGCGGCCGCGAAATCCTTCGGGCTGGATGTAGAAACACGAATCGGGTCTGCCCACAAGACGGCAGACCACGTGCTCAACCTGTTGAACACTTACGAATCTGATCCGCGCCCGAAGGTGTACGTCACCATTGCCGGCCGCAGCAACGCGCTCTCAGGTTTCACCGATGGGGCGGTATCCGCACCGGTAATTGCCTGCCCGCCGTATTCTGAGAAGTTTGGCGGCGCGGATGTGTATTCGTCCATCAGCATGCCATCGGGAATTGCCCCGGCGCTGGTGCTGGAACCGCTCAATGCCGCACTGCTGGCTGCCAAGATTTTTTCGGTGACGGATCCCCATGTGCGAAAGGCTGTTGAGGATTATCAAAAAACCAACCGCGAAACCATTCTGGCGGATGACGCGGCCGTCAAACCGGAGAACCGGTGACCGGTATGCGGGAAGGCGGAAGCGCTGTGATAAATTTTCAAGAATCGCCCCGTGAAGAGTGCGGTGTGCTGGGCATCTACGCTCCGAATGAAGATGTAGCCCGGCTGGCGTATTTCGGTCTCTCCGCACTTCAACACCGCGGGCAGGAGGCAGCCGGACTGGCTGTTTCAGATGGACATACCCTGCGGCTGCACAAAGATGTGGGGTTGGTTTCGCAGGTCTTTGACCCGTTGACCCTCGCCAAAATTCAGGGTGACTTCGCCATCGGACACACGCGTTATTCCACCACCGGTTCGCCCTCCGCGCGTAACGCGCAACCTTTCTTAATTGATACGCAATACGGACCCATCGCCCTGGCCCATAATGGCAACCTGGTCAACGCAGGGGAACTACGGCAGCAATTGCTCAAACAGGGTGTCGGGCTATCGTCCACCTCTGATAGCGAAGTGATGACCATGATGCTGGCCTGCTCCAAAGGTGATACCTGGTTTGACAGGTTAAAAGATGTCATTCAGCACTGGGTGGGGGCATATTCGCTGGTCATCCTGACGCGCGACCAGGTTTTTGCCGCGCGTGACCCGTGGGGATTCCACCCGTTGAACGTGGGCATGCTGCTCGGCGGCGGTCATGTGGCCGCCTCTGAGATCGGGGCGCTGCGCACCCTGGGCTGTGAGGCATACCGCGAAGTGCAGCCCGGCGAGATCATCGCGTTGAGCAACACGGCGATGATTGCTTTTCAGGCGTTGCCGGTGAAGGAACCCACCGGGTATTGCACATTTGAAGATATTTATTTCTCCCGGCCCGATAATATCTTTGACGGTCAATGCGTGCATGCCATCCGCCAGCGGCTGGGGGTGAACCTGGCTAAAGAGTCACCGGTGGAGGCCGACGTGGTCATCCCGGTGCCGGATTCATCCATTCCGGCGGCCATTGGCTTTGCCCGCCATTCGGGTATTCCGTACAATGACGGTTTCCTGAAGAACCGCTATATCGGCCGTACCTTTATCGAACCCAACGATTCCCTGCGCAAGCTGGGGATCGCTTTAAAATACAACGTGATCCTTGAAAATGTGGTGGGAAAACGCGTGGTTGTGGTGGATGATTCTATCGTGCGCGGCAACACCACCGGGCCGCTTATCCAATTACTGCGCTCGGCGGGGGTCAAGGAAGTTCATCTGCGTATCACTTGCCCGCCGATTAAACATCCGTGTTTCATGGGAGTTGACATGGGCACCCACGAAGAGTTGATCGCCCACCGCATGACGGTGGATGAGATCTGCCGGTATGTGGGGGCGGATTCGCTGGCGTACCTCTCTCTTGAAGGGATGATGGACGCCATAGGCAGCAAAGAGGGGTATTGCAATGCCTGTTTCACCGGTCAGTACCCCCTGCCATTATCGGCGGGTATGACCAAGACCGGTTTCGAACAATCCATAGGTTAAGAGACAAGGAGCGGCGGCATGAGAGTACTGGTCATTGGTTCGGGGGGTAGGGAACATGCCATCGCATGGACGGTCAGCCAATCGCCAAAGCTGACAAAGTTATTTATCGCGCCTGGAAACGCCGGTATGGCCAGGTTGGGTGAACTTGTGCCGCTGAAAGTGGAAGACAGTGACGGCCTGACCTGGTTCGCGCTGCAGAACAAAATTGACCTGGTGGTCATCGGCCCGGAAGCCGCGCTGGCCGCCGGCGTGAGCGACGCCCTGCGCGCGAAGGGGATTGCCGTGTTTGGCCCGACCAGATATTGCACGCAGATCGAATCATCCAAGAAATTCTCCAAACAATTCATGCAGAGTCACGGCATTCCCACGGCGCAATTCGCCGCTTTCAATGATTTTGACGATGCCGCCGAATATCTAAAAAGAATAAGTTTCCCTTTCGTGATCAAAGCCTCCGGACTGGCCGCCGGCAAGGGTGTGTTCCTGCCGAACTCTGTGGAAGAAGGTCTGGAAGTACTGCGGGAGATCATGCTGGATCACCATTTCGGTTCAGCCGGTGACGATGTGGTCATCGAGGAACGCCTGGAAGGGGAGGAAGTCTCTCTACTGGCATTCAGTGACGGGACTACCGTCGTCCCCATGCCGCCCGCGCAAGACCACAAACGCCTGCTGGATAATGATGAAGGCCCCAATACCGGCGGCATGGGCGCGTATGCCCCGGCCCCCGTTCTGCCGATGGAAAAGATTTCCGCCATGGCGCAAATGACCATCCAACCGGTGATCGACGGCTTGCGTGACGAGGGTCACCCGTATGTGGGCGTGCTGTATGCCGGTCTGATGTTGACGGCGGAAGGCCCGAAGGTACTGGAGTACAACGCCCGCTTTGGCGACCCCGAAACTCAGGCA
>CAYQTY010000356.1:0-3351 GCA_964420535.1 uncultured Leptolinea sp.
CCCTGTTGAAAAATGAAAATACTCCCACCTGGAGTACTACAGCCAGTGTTCCAACCAGTGATGGACAGATCCAATGGTTCGTCGGGGGCACCACGCCGGACTGGCAGGGAACGTCACTGGCCGTGGCTATTGTGATTGAAAATGGCACTGCCGAGTCAACCCAAAGACTCGGCAGCGAATTGCTCAATTCTATAATGATGAAATAAACCGGATTTTGAGTTATCCGAATTTGATGCGCACGAAGTGACGCTTGCCAACCTGCAAGACACCTTCGTGATCCAGAGGGGCTTTACCGTCTGCCAGGACCTGTCCATCCAGTTTGACACCCTTCTGCTCCACCAGGCGGCGGCCGTCACTGCGTGAGGCGACCAACTGGCAATTGACCAGAATGTCAATCACCGAAAGATCGCGGGCAACCACAGATTCAGCGACTTCATCGGGAATGTCATGTTTCTGGAACATACTCACAAATGTGTTCTGGGCCTGATCGGCTTCGGATTCTCCGTAGAAGGATGCTGTCACCTCGCGGGCTAATTTCATCTTGGCATCACGCGGATGCATCGAACCGTTTTTCAGTCCATCTTCGATGACTTTAATATCCGCCGGCGTCCAGCGGGTTACAAGGCGTGAATAGGTTCCCATGGCGGAATCAGGAATGCTCATTACCTTGCCGAACATATCCGCGGCATTGGTATTGATCGGGATGTGGTTGCCCAGTGACTTGCTCATCTTGACCACACCGTCGGTGCCGGGGAGAATCCCCAGAATGACGGCGATATTGGGTTTCTCGCCCATGTAAGTCATCACCTTGCGGGCGGCGGTGACAATGTTGAACAACTGGTCAGTGCCGCCAACCTGCACATCGGACCGCATGGCGTAGGCGTCATACCCCTGCATGATGGAGTAGAACGTCTCGTGCAGGTAGATGGCATCGCCTTTTTCCAGGCGCAATTTGAAATTTTCGCGGGTCATGAACTGCTGAACGGTAAAGTTGGAAGCCAGCTTGATCAGGTCGGCAAACGTTAATTTGGCCAACCAGTCGGCGTTATAACGAATGACCGTCTTCTTCGGGTCCAGAATACGGAAAGCCTGCTCGGCGTAGGTGCGGCCATTTTCCGCCACTTCTTCCGGTGTCAATTGCGGACGAAGGATGTCTTTATCAGAAGGGTCGCCAATCAATGAGGTGAAATTGCCGATCAGAAAGGTGACTTCATGGCCGCAATCCTGGAACTGCCGTAGTTTGTTCATGGGTACGGTATGGCCGAGGTGCAGGTCAGCTTTTCGGGGATCGAAGCCGCAATAGATGCGCAGGGGACGGTTTTCTTTTTCCGCTTCTATGAGCCGCTGCTTCAGCTCATTCTTCATGGCATTTTTCAGGGCTTCATCACCATATTCGGTTCCCTGCATGAATAATTCAACTTGATCGTCAATATTCACAGCTTCCTCCACCGGGTTAAAGCGTCAAAAGACGCGGATTTTTCCGGTCAGATTATACCGCACACACCGGATGGTTTTCCGCCGCAGAGTCTACGGTCTGGCGAAGAGTATTAACCGGGGTAAAAGCTGCGTAATGCGGATTCCAGCGAGGGGTACTCAAATGTAAAGCCGGCTTCCTTTAGAAGGCGGCCGGGGATCACCCGTTGACCATCCAGCACCAGTGTGGACATTTCCCCCAGCGCCAGTTTCAATGCCGCGCCCGGTACAGGCAGCCAGCACGGCCGGCGCATAACCTTACCCAATGTGCGTGAAAATTCAAGGTTGGATGCCGGTTCCGGCGCGGTGAAATTATAGGCTCCGCTGGCTTCCGGGTCTTGCAATAACGCCAGCATACCTTTTACCAGGTCGTTGATATGGATCCATGAATAGACCTGTTTTCCGCTGCCTACTGGGCCTCCGGCAAAGAACCGGAATGGCAATTCCAGCCGCGGGAGGACTCCAGCCCCGTTTGCCAGAACCAGGCCGGTACGGATTACCAGACGCCGTGATCCGTATTCTTCCACTTTGTTTGTACTGGCTTCCCATTCCCGGCATAAAGCAGACAGGCGGTCGCTGCCGGAGGGGATGGTTTCATCCCAGGCGGATCCATCCAAAATATCTTGCGTTCCATAAAACCCGATGGCTGACATTTGCAGGAATACTGAGGGTTTACGGGTCGACCGCCGGACCGCCTCGGCAAGTAATTCACCGGGTAGTATACGGCTGTCGCGTATCTGTTGCCAGCGTGCTGAAGACCAGGGCTTCGCGCCGATATTTTCGCCTGCAAGGTTGATGATCCAATCCGCTTGATCTACCCAGTCCATCCATAATCCCGGATGGGCGCCGTCCCAGACAACACTTTCACCATAGGCTGGCTGTTTATACGCGTCACGCGTCAAAACCACCACCCGGTTCCCTCTGGCCAATAGCCAACGGGAAAGCGCCTTCCCGATCATCCCACTTCCACCGCTTATGAGTGCCAGTGCCATATTATTTCTCCAGATTCATATTGTACTGATACAGAATGGGTTGTAAAGCGCGTCCACTCGGTTTAAACGTGATTAATGAACTCCCTGGATTAAAATAAGGTAAAATTTCGAAATGCCATCTATCGTCGAATCACTTTCCAAATTCTTGAAACTTGAAAAAGAGCGGGGGTTTAAGAACACCGCCATTATAGGCGGCCTGCACAAGGTTGTTCCCTACTGGGAAAATGAAGCAAAAAACCTCTCCATTTCATCTGACACCGTACACGCGGTAACAGACTTGCTCGAAGAATACAGTACCGCCGAGAACGGACGCCGCCAGGATATCATCATGGAATTAAATATCCATCTGGATGGTATCCCTGTCCCCGCGGTGACAATCCGCAAACCGACCGGTCCTCTCAGCCAGCCGCAGCGCCCTGTTCCTCAGGCGCCGGTTCAGAAACCTGAGATACCTGAACGGCCTGCCGCTCCTGTTCAAAAAGCATCGGTGCCGGTCCGGCCATCCGTTCCGCCTCCGGCGCAGAGCACTCCCCGGCCGCCCGTGACACCACCCGCACGCCCCGCGCGGGAGGTTCAACCACCACGCCGTGTCACACCCGGCTCGCGCTTGCCGGATTCTGCCACACCGGTGACGTTAAACGCGCCGCTCACAGTTATCAGTGGGATCGGGGAAGAAACCGCCAGAAAACTGCGCAACTTGAACCTGTACTCGTTGAAAGACCTGCTCTACAACTTTCCGCGCGATTACCACGACTTCAGCCAGGCGAAGACCATCAACCGCATCATGTACGGCGACACGTTGACGGTCATCGGCACGATTCAGTCCATTCACGCGCGTGACGCCCGCAGCGGCAAGATCAGTATTGTCGAAGCCGTGGTCGGTGAT
>CAYQTY010000357.1:0-3315 GCA_964420535.1 uncultured Leptolinea sp.
GCGTTTGAAATTCTTCTGATTCAATGCCAGCAGGTTACCAACGACCATACTGGCTACAGCCAACCCGGCGAGAATATACGGGATATACATGGATAGCAGCGGAAACAGGCTGAATGTGAACCGCAGCAGTACCGCGAAACCGCCCGCCTTGGAGACAGTGGACAGGTATCCGGCTATTACGGTAGGCGCGCCTTCGTATACATCCGGCGCCCAGAAGTGGAACGGAACAACGCTGATCTTGTAACCGAGACCAGCCAGGATCAGCAAAATGGACATAGTCAGGGCTATGGGTGGAATATGCCCGGCCTGGATGGCGCCTCCGAGAAGATACAACTGAGTTGTTCCGCTGAAACCATACAGGAAGGTAAAACCGAAAAGCATCACCGTAGACGAAACCGCGCCATACAACATGTATTTCAAACCAGCTTCCACGGACTTGCCATCGCGGTATTTGAAACCGGCAAGAACATACAACGGGATGGATGCCAGTTCCAGAGACAGGAAAACCATAACCAGGTCCGCTGAAGCCGCCAACAGTGTCAACCCAAGGGTGGATAGAACCAGCAGGAAATAGAATTCGCCCCGGTTATTCTCCTCGTCTTCAATCGCCAGCAATGATGTCAACGCGGCGCCGACAAGGAAGAGAAGACGGAACAATCGGGCGGAAAGATCCAGACGCAGCATACCGCCCCATACCAGCGGGTCGGACGCGGGAGCACCCGAATACCCTACGCAAAAGAAAGCCGTCAGGATCAGGCCGATCGCCGTAGTCCACCCCAGAAAAGATGGTCGGATTTTTTTCGCGAACAGGTCCAATCCCAGCACCAGCAGAGCCAGCACGGTAAGCATGATCTCAGGCAGCAATGTCAGGATCAGTGTCAGGTTAGCCATCAGCGGCCTCCCAGAATGAGCAGGATGCGGTCAACGCCGCTGTTCACCATGGGGACGATTAACGCGGGGAAGAGTCCAATGGCGATCATGATCAGGCTCAGAAAGACGATCACACTTTTATCCAGCAGGCTTACGTCACCCACGGTCTCACGCAATCCTTCAGGTATCTCACCAAAGAATACCCGGCGGAGAACCAGCAAAATATAGCCCGCGGTCACAATGATACCCAGTACCGCGATGATGGCTACAGCTGGCGCAACTCTCCACACGCCCATGAAGATGGGAAATTCGGCCACAAATCCGGAAAATCCGGGCATGCCCATGGAAACCAGACCGGAGACAATAAAACCGAGAGCCGCGAGTGGCATCACCTTGAACAATCCGCCCAGTTGACTGATATCGCGGGTATGCGCCCGGTCATATACCATACCGACCACAGCGAAGAATAGAGCCGTCATCACGCCGTGGGAAAACATTTGCACCCCGGCTCCCATCAAACCTTCGCGGTTGAGTGAGGCGAAACCGATCAGCACCAGCCCCATATGCGAGACAGAAGAGAAGCCGATGACATATTTAAAATCCGTCTGCACCATGGCGATCAAAGCGCCGTACACCACATTGATCGTTCCCAATATCAAAATGACCACAGCCCAATCTTTGGCGCCCTGAGGAAAAAGCATGATCGCCACGCGTAGCGCGGCAAACACGCCAACCTTCATTTCAACGCCGGCCAGCAGCATAGAGACAGCCGTAGGAGCGGCAACGTGACCATCCGGCGCCCAGCTATGGAAGGGGAACATGCCTCCGAGTATGGCAAACCCGATAAATACAAAAGGAAACCAGAGATGTTGGAATTCAGATGAAAAGCCGGCTTTCTCAAGCGCGAGCATATCAAAGGTGTTGGCGCCCGAGACGAAAACCATGGCCAGCACTCCCGCCAACGAAACCATCGACCCAAGGAACAGGTGCAGGGTGAGTTTCATGGCGCCGTATTCGCGGGTTTTCGGGCTGCCCCAAATGAGAATCATCAAATATTTCGGGAAGACAGCCAGTTCAAAGAAGAAGAACAGCATGAACAGGTCCAGCGAACAAAACACGCCGAACACGCTGGCTGCCAGGAACATCAGGTAACTGAAGAATTCGCGCGGACGCTCGTCAATATGCCACGAAATCGCCGCGCCGCAGGTGACAACGATGGCCGAGAGCAGTACCATCGGCAGGCTCAGGCCGTCCACACCGACGTAGTAAGAAATGCCCAGCGCGGGCAGCCAGTCAAAACGCTGCACAAACTGGTAGCCCCCGGCAGAAATGTCATACCGGAAATACGCCCAACCGGATAGCAGCAGCGTGATCAAACCGCTGATCAGGGCCAGTACGCGCGGCGCTTTCTTTTCACCTTCCGGCAGCAACAGGATGACGATGCCGGTCAGCAGCGGTAGCGCGATGATAAATGTCAGCACAGAAAGTTGCATCGTCCCTCTCTAAAAGATGACCGAAGCCATTTTATTGATCATATCCAGCAGCCAGGCAGGCCAGATGCCGTTGACCAGCATAAGCGCCATAAGGGGCACCATCACGGCTACTTCCGCCGGGCGGATGTCGGTCAACTTGCCGGACCATTCTTCATTCAACGGACCGTGTAGCACCATGCGCAACGCCTTCAGAATATAGGCGCCGGTGAAAAACAATCCGATCATGCTCATGGCAGTCGCCAGCGGGAAAACCGCCCACGCGCCCCGAACCACCAGGAATTCGGAGACAAAACCACCCAGACCAGGCAGTCCTAACGAGCCCATGGAGGTAAATAACAATATGCCGCCATATAACGGGAGAATGGCAAATAATCCGCCGAATTTCGTCAGATCGCGGGTGTGCGCGCGTTCATATAACACACCGACCATAAAGAACATGCCGGCTGCTGACAGGCCGTGGTTGAACATCTGCATCACCGCCCCATTGATGGCAATCACCGAGCTGGATGTACCGGATGCCCAGGCAGCCGCGGCCACACCGAGCACCACAAATCCCATATGATTGACGGAAGAGTACGCCACCAGGCGTTTGAAGTCATTTTGGCCGAACGCGCCCAACGCGCCAAATATGATCGAGGCGGCAGCCAGCATAGCCAGCCAGCCGGCAAATTGTTTAGATTCAACCGGAAAGAGAGGCAGTACCAGCCGCAGGAATCCGTAACCGCCCAGTTTCAGCAGCACACCAGCCAGGATCATGGAACCCGGCGTGGGGGCTTCGGTATGTGCGTCAGGCAGCCAGGTATGGAAAGGCCAGACAGGCACTTTGATGGCAAAGGCGATGACGAACGCCCAGAAGGCAATGGCTTTGATCACTGCCGGATCCAGACTTAATAATGTAAGCGGAGCTGTATCCGGCCATAGGGCGGTCAGTTTGACAATGTCGAACGTGCCC
>CAYQTY010000358.1:0-3298 GCA_964420535.1 uncultured Leptolinea sp.
ATTCGCGTTCACCTGCGCTGACGGATTTCGCCTGCCGTTCGCAGACAACCAGTTTGATGTGGTTGTCTGTCACTATTTTTTGCTCTGGGTAAATAATGTTCCGGCGATCCTGACCGAAATGCTGCGTGTCACCCGCCCGGGAAGCATTGTCGGCGCGTTGGCCGAGCCGGATTACAGCCGCCGCATTGACTACCCACCCGACTTCGAGGCATCCGGGCAGGCTCAGCGCGACGCACTGATCCGCCAGGGCGCCGACCCCGATATGGGGCGCAAAGTACCAGCCGCGCTCGCCGAAGCCGGCTGCGGGGATGTGGCCTATGGAATTCTGGGTTCCTTTATGCCGGTTCCCCCCACTGAGGAACAGATCCATTCAGAACAGTCCATCCTGATGAATGACCTTTCATGTGGGAGCGACAATCTGGACTGCAAGAAATTGCTCTCTTATGACTCTGATACGCGCCGCCGCAATACCCGCGTTCAATTTGTTCCCACATTTTTTGCCTGGGGGAAAAAGCCTTACGGGTAAATATCTGAAAATTGGGTAGTTTTGCTGTATTGACACGCGCTAACCGGAGTGCTATTATCTCAAAGCTGTATGATAATTTAACATTTCACGCCCCGCAGTAAGGGGCGTTTGTATGCCAGGAGGTGAAAAATGCCGTTCGTCAGCGAACTAATGGGACGAAAAGTTACCGATATTGATGGCAACACCATTGGGAACCTGGTAGACCTGATAGCCAACCAGGTCAACATCCCGATCCCGAAAATAACCGCTCTGAGGATCAAGAAATCCTCAGGTATTGTGCTCATTCCCGCGGTTGATGTGGCCGCCCTGTTCTCGCCGGTCATCCCGTTGACCAAGCACACCAACGAGGTTCAGGAATACACGCTGCGTGACGAAGACCTTGAGCTGGTGGAAGATGTTCTCGATAAACAGATCATCGATACCAACGGCGTGCGCGTGGTGCGCGTCAACGACCTTGAGATAACCCGGGTCAACGGCGAATATTATGTCTCAAACGTAGATATCGGCGGCGCCGGCCTGTTGCGCCGGCTCGGGTTCAAACGCCCGGCAGCCGTCATCCCCGATAAAGCGGTGGGATCACTGCCCTCCGGCATGATCTCGTGGGAAGACGTGGAACTCATTTCACACGATGAGCCCATGCAGTTGAAAGTGCCCAGTGACAAACTCTCCGTGCTGCACCCGGCAGACCTGGCGGAGATCCTTTCAGACTTGAACCGGCAGGAAGGCAGCAAGCTGCTCGAATCGCTGGATGACGAGACCCTGGCGGATACCCTCGAAGAGGTGGAACCGGACTTCCAAGCCAGCCTGGTGGAGCAGCTTCCCAATGAACGTATCGCGGGCGTATTGGAAGAGATGTCCCCCGATGAAGCGGCTGACCTGCTGGCTGAGCTGCCGGATGACCGCTCGGAAGAACTGCTCAACCTGATGGAGAAGGACGAGGCGGAAGATGTGCGCAAGCTGCTCACCTTCCCCGAAGAATCGGCTGGCGGTATTATGAACACCGAATTTGTCTCTCTGCCGGTTGACCTCACCGCCGGGCAGGCGATCACCCGCATCCGTGAAACCGCCAACGACGCGGAAACCATCTACTATCTGTATGTAACAGATGAATCCGACCATCTGTTGGGCGTTTTCTCACTGCGCCAGCTTGTGATAGCCAATCCGAAAAACCATATCAAGGATTTTATGGAGACACATCTGATCACCGTTGACCTGACTGATAACCAGGATCACTGCGCGCAGATCATCTCTAAATACAATTTACTGGCAGTTCCGGTTGTTGATATGAATAATGTACTCCACGGCATCGTCACCGCTGATGACGCTCTGGATAAGATTATCCCGACCGCCTGGAAGAAACGCCTCCCCAAGCTGTACCATTAATTTCCTGTCCAGGAGGTAATTATGGCCTTCGTTACCAAATTGAAGCGCTACTGGCCGCGCTTCCTCCTATTGCTGGCCGTAGTCGGCCCCGGGATCATCACCGCGAACGTGGATAATGACGCGGGCGGTATTGCCACCTATTCCGTGGCTGGCGCCCATTACGGGTACGCCTTGCTTTGGATGATGCCTCTGGTTTTGCTGGCACTTGTGATCATACAGGAAATGTCCGCCCGCCTCGGCGTGGTGACGGGGAAAGGTCTGGCGGACCTGATCCGTGAAGGCCTGGGCGTCAGATGGACGACCATCATCCTCGGTATGCTGTTGTTCGTCAACCTCGCTAATACCGTCTCAGAGTTTGCCGGCGTGGCCGCCAGTATGGAGATCTTTGGCGTCAACAAATACATATCGGTGCCGCTGGCAGCCGTCGGCGTGTGGTTCCTGATCGTCAAAGGGAACTATAAAACCACCGAACGCATTTTCCTCATCGCCAGCGCTATTTACCTGTCGTATGTGATCTCAGGGTTCATGTCCAAACCGGACTGGATGGCCGTGTTCCAGGCGTCTGTCACCCCCACCTTCCATCTGGATGCCGGTTACGTGATCATCTTTGTGACTATCATCGGCACCACCATCGCGCCGTGGATGCAATTTTATCAGCAGTCATCCATCGTGGATAAGGGTATCAAGGTGGAGGATTACAATTTCGAAAAAGTGGATGTGGTGGTCGGTTCGATCTTTGCCGTGGTGGTGGCCGCGTTTATTATGGTGGCCTGCGCGGCTACCCTGTACCAGACCGGCGCCCGGATCGAAGGCGCCAAAGACGCCGCCGTTGCGCTCGGCCCGCTGGCCGGTGAAAACGCCACCATCCTGTTCGGTCTCGGGTTGCTGAACGCTTCACTGTTCTCGGCGGCCATCCTGCCGCTTTCCACCGCGTACACCGTATGCGAAGCCTTCGGCTGGGAAAGCAGCATCAGCCACGATTGGAAAGACGCGCCGATGTTCTTCGGTATCTACACCGCCCTGATCGTTCTGGGCGCCGGGATCATCCTGCTGCCAATCAAATCTTTGATCGACGCCATGATGATCAGCCAGACGTTCAACGGTGTGCTGCTGCCTGTCATCCTGGTGACTATGCTTAAGCTGATCAACGACAAACACATTATGGGCAAGTATGTGAATGGAAAGATATTCAACATCCTCGCCTGGACGACCGTGGTTATATTGATCATCCTCGCGGCCATACTGGTGGTGACCACGTTTTTGCCCGGCATTATCCCGGGTTAATTTTGGGCAAATGCCTTGTCAGAAAAAGGCACTCGGGCTTATAATTCAACTCGTTCGGGGCGTGGCGCAGTCCGGCTAGCGCGCTTGCATGGGGTGCAAGAGGTC
>CAYQTY010000359.1:0-2887 GCA_964420535.1 uncultured Leptolinea sp.
ATCGTTGCTGCTGCCCACCTGAAAGTGATAACCCGGATTTTTTGAGGTGGTCTTTTACCTCATCCCAAAGGGCTGCCTGCCGTAAAGCATGTTCCACCGGTTCACTCAGGTCGCCTTTCATGCCGTTGATCCGCAGTCCCCACGCGACATTGTCAAAAATGGATTTAGGGAAAGGATTGGGTTTTTGAAAAACCATTCCGATTCGCTGGCGCACCTGAACAGGGTCCACATCATCGGCATAAATATTATGCCCCTGAAACGTGATCTGCCCGGTTACATGGCAGGTCGGAATAAAATCGTTCATACGATTAAAAGATCGTAAAACGGTGCTTTTCCCGCACCCTGACGGTCCAATGATCGCCGTAATTTTATTCGGATTGATCTCCATGAAAACATTCTTTACGGCTCGAAAATTACCGTAGAAAATACTCAGATCTTCGGCGTCAATAATTGATGGAATTGTTTGTGTTTGTGAAGTACTCATGAAATCCGCCTGGTGAAGCGGTTGCGCATCAAAATGGCAAACGCGTTAAGAGATAACAGTAGGACTAATAATACCAGAATGGCTGCCGCCGCGATATTCCGGAATTCCGCCTGCGGGCGGGTTGTCCAGTTGTAGATCTGGATGGGCAGCGCGGTAAACCGTGAGAAGAGTCCGCTTGGATCTTTATTGATAAAGGAAGAAGCTCCGACCAGAATCAATGGCGCGGTTTCTCCAATAGCCCGCGAAACCGCGAGAATGGTGCCGGTGAGAATTCCAGGCAAAGCCGACGGAAGGACGTGATGCCAGATCGTCTGCCATTTGGTCGCTCCCAGCCCATAGCTGGCTTCGCGCAACGATTTGGGGACAGCCCGGATGGCTTCCTGAGCATTGATGATCAGGATAGGGAGGATCAATAACGCCATGGTCAAGCCAGCAGAAAGAACTGTGCGACCACTTGTTTCTCCGCCTCCAAGAAAGCCGCCGCTGGTGAAGAAGCCAATTCCGCGAACAAAAATTGCCAAACCGAGAATACCATATATGATTGACGGAACTCCGGCCAGGTTGTCAATATTCGTCTGGATGATGCGGTTTATCCGGTTGGATTCCGCGTACTCTTCAAGGTATATGGCTGCCCCCACCCCGATGGGAAATGCCGTAAAGATGGTGATCAGAATGATCCACAATGACCCGAATATGGCCGTACGGACGCCGGCAAGTTCCGGTGTGCTGGACATGCTGCGGGTAATGAAGCCCGGATTGATCCAAGCTTTGAACTCCACCCGCGATTCCGGGTGTTTTATCCTGGCATTTTGAAATATCTCATCTTTGTGCAGTATTGATTCATCCAGATGGTAGCTATCCAGCACCGCCGGTTTGACAACCTCAGCAATCACAAGATCAACCAATTCCGCCTGGCTGCGGGCGGTAAAAGGCAGTTCTTTGTTGATCGTCTTGTAACGGTTATTGGTCAGATTCTTTTTCAAAATTGCGATCAAGTCTTCTGATGTGGTTTGTTCCAAGGGCACAGACGATAAGGTAGACGGGGATACAGTATCTTCCACCACTACCAACCCGAAAGCTTGATTGACAATACTCATCACAAGGATCACCAGAATGACTATTGCCGAAACTGTTGACAGATAAAAAATTGTCCGCCACACCCGGCTGTCATGATGACGCTTTTGCAGAGTACTTACAATTTCGGCATCTGAAGGGTAAATTTGGCTCATTCATATACCTCACGGTATTTTGCCGAGAGTTTACGGCTTAAGATATTCAACCCCAGGGTTACAAGGAACAACATGAGACCGATGGCAAAGATACTGTTGTAATCAGGCGTGTCATACCCTACATCGCCGCCACTGATACGCGCGATATATCCAGTCATTGTTTCAGCCGCTTTGAACGGGTTGAATGTAAAATTCGACCCTGAACCAGCCGCGATGGCAACGATCATTGTCTCTCCAATCGCGCGTGAGACAGCAATAATAAATGCCGCAATAATTCCTGATAATGCTGCCGGGACGACAATCTGGACAGCCGTTTCCAACCGGGTGCTGCCAAGACCGTAGGCGGCTTCACGTAATGAACGCGGTACGGCGGAAAGTGAATCTTCACTCATTGAACTGACCAGCGGCAGGATCATAATGCCCATCACCAATCCAGCCGACAGTGTGTTGTAAATCTCTACATTACTTTCGCCAAAAATCCCGCGAAGTAGAGGGGTCATAAAGGTCAATGCGAAATAACCATAGACAACCGTGGGAACACCCGCGAGTATCTCAAGAACCGGCTTAATTATGCTTCGAGCTTTTGGTGACGCATATTCACTAAGATAGATGGCAGCCGAGAGTCCTACTGGCAGAGCAACAATCATGGCGATAAGTGTTGTCAACAAGGTGGATACAGCCAACGGCAATACGCCAAACTCACCAATAGATGGCTGCCAGCGGGTATTGGTGAAGAATTCCCATAGGCTGACATCAGGATTTGAAAAGAATAGCATCGATTCTTTGCCAAGCTCAAACACGATACCTATAGTTGTCAGTATGGAAACAAATCCGCAGAAAAAAAGAAATCCTTGAATAAAAACCTCATTCCAGCGTTTCTTCTTTCTTAAAAATCCCGGTGATTGAATTGCTACGGCTGTGGCGAGGGTTCCAATGGGTTGATTCATGGTTTGTTCACGCATGGTTTCTTCTTTACATATTAGCTGGCCGGTGTTTCCACCGGCCAGCCAGCGATGTGGTCTTTTTTGCCTGAACTATTTCAAAGCGTCAAGCAGAGCTTGTTTTGAGGCATCCATGGCTTTTTCGGAAGCCGGGAAGTAACCCACTTTTTCGATTACTTTGTCAACGTTGGTCAGGTAGTAGTTGATGAAACCGGCCACCTGGGGTTTTGCTT
>CAYQTY010000359.1:2897-3295 GCA_964420535.1 uncultured Leptolinea sp.
CAGATTCAGCGGTCTCGAAGGAAGGAGCAACATCGTTGATGGAGAGGGCGGTCAAACTTTCCTGCTGGTGCTGGTAGTAAGCGAAGCCGAAGTAACCGATAGCGTACTGGTCGCCTTCCACACCCTGCACGAGGACGTTGTCATCTTCAGAGGCCTGGGTATTCTTGGCATTCAGAAGCATTTTCTTGGCTTCGTCAACGGTTTTAAGTTTCATAGGTTTCTGAACTACAACCTCAGCAAAGAATTCAAAGGTGCCGCTGTCGGTGCCAGGGGTGAAGCGTTTGATCGGCTGGGCGGGCCATTTGGGATTGACATCAGACCATTTTTCAGCGGTGGTGAAGATTTTAAGAAGTTCTTCAGTAGTAACGTTCTTTAGGAAATCATTTTTCTTGTTGACC
>CAYQTY010000360.1:0-3250 GCA_964420535.1 uncultured Leptolinea sp.
TGTGGCATTGTCTGCCAGCGCCCAGGCGGCATAAATACTGCCGTTCGTACGGCTGATGGTGCGTTTATCTTGAAATCCCATATGGGCGGCGATCTGCTCGTTGGTCAGCCCCTGGGCGATCATTTTTATCACGGCCAGTTCGTTCGGTTCCAGCAGGGTCAGCGGGTCCTGCATGTCAAGTTGATGGACTTCATGAACGCGTTCTTCGATCTCCGGATCAATGTATGACCGCCCGGCGATGGCATCGGTTATCAGCGGCAGGATCATCTCTGGCAGCAGGTAATTTGATTTTCGTACATAGGCGTAATGGCTGAGAATTCCAGAAGCCCTGAAATCGCGATAGTACTGATCATCATCCTGAATGGAATAGAAAACCACCGGCAGACGGGGTATCTCCCGCCGAAGGGCAGCGGCTGCCTGGATGCCGTTCATGCTGCCGGCCAGGCGAACGTCCATTAATACGGCATCCGGATTTGCCTGTATCCCCAGCTCCATGGCGTTTTCTCCAGAATCCGTGTAGCCGCAAACGATAACCTGACCGGTCTTTTCAAACCCGATTTTTAACGCTTCACGCAGGCGTGGATTATCTTCCACCAGCAAAAGATTGATCATCGTATCTAATTATAGCGGCCGTGGACTTCTCTACCGGCCAAACAAATTCCAGAACGCGTGGACCAAAATGGAAGCGTAAATATTGCTGGTTTTCCAACGAAGCAAACCTGCCAGCAGACCAATTATCGAGGCGATCACCATCTTCATCAGCATAAATTGGGTCAGGCTCGCAAATGTCGTGCCCTGGCGAACGTGCAACGCGACCACGTCCCAGTATCCCAGATGCCACACAGCAAACAGAAGGGTGGAAACAAGCAAGGTCAAAAGGCTATTGGCGCGGGCAGGTAGAGCCGTGGACACACAGTTCCATATCCACCCGCGGAAGATGGGCTCTTCGAATAACGGGAAAACCACACACGAAATAATGGTTGGCAACAGTTGCGATGGGTCACGAAAGAGATTCATGCCTGCCAGAATAATGAGCAGCAGTCCAAAACCATAATACGCAAACTTGACTCTTGACTTCGGGAAACCGTCTAAACCAATGACGGTCATATCCGGTTTGAAAATAATCCAGATGATCAAGCCAGTCAAAACAATACTGACAACGTTGGTGATATCACCTCTGGAATGAAGATTAGATAAGGTGAGGATCCAGTAGAGTAAGGCCCGTGTCAATTGAAATCCGGCAAGCGTTATAATGATTCGAGTGATTGCCGGGATAACACAATCTTTTGGGGAATTCGACGTTGTTTTCATTGGTTTTTCCTATAATGAGATTTCCCGAAGTAGTGGGTTCCATGACCATACTCCGGCCCGAACTCCGTGTTAAGCACCTGAGTGCATGAAATTCGGGTTTCAGGTAAAGGAAAAGTACTTCTGTATCCGGTAATCTGTTCTGAAAGGAGATTCTTATGCTGACAAAAACCTCATCCCGTATTCTATGGTGTTCACTGCTGTTGGGAATTTGTTTTGATATCCTCTTCTGGAAGAAGTCACCGGGTATTTCGTTCTTTATCTTCACCATTCTGTTGACACTTGCCTGTTTCGCTCTGGGGATGTGGAATGGCCGTAAACCGGCGCCTTTGACCTGGGTATTAGCTGGCCTGACCCTGTTGTTTTCTGCCATGACCTTTATCCGGCAGGAACCGTTCACGACTTTCATAAATGTGGTTCTCACTTTCTGCAGCCTGGCATTACTGGCGCTGACCTACGCAAGCGGTATTTGGCCGCGGTATAGCCTGGCGGATACGGTAACCGGGCTGGCACGGTTGACCAGTTCCATGCTGGCGGGCGGGAGCACGCTGCTGGCTGAATCGCGGAAAAGTGAAGTTCTGGCAACCGGCGACCAACCTGCCCCTGTAAAGCCTTCGTTTTCTGTGTGGGCTGTAATTCGCGGATTGCTGCTGGCATTCCCCATTGTGTTTTTCATGGCCTTGCTGCTGGTATCGGCTGATCCGGTATTTTCAAAAGAATTACAAAAAATTCTGGATATAGAGCGCTTTATGGAATACGCGGTCAGACTGGTGATGATATGTATTGTTGCCTATCTGCTTTCCGGTATTTATCTGTACGCCATAGAGAAGAGCGGACGCAAAGATCTGATCGGACTTGAAAAGCCCTGGTTCCCGGCGTTTTTGGGTTTCACCGAAAGCGTGATCGTGCTGGTGGGTGTCAATTTGTTGTTTGCCTTCTTTGTGTCTGTACAGTTTAAATACTTTTTCGGCGGCCAGGCTAATATTATGGTTGACGGTTATACCTACGCCGAATATGCCCGTAAGGGGTTCGGTGAACTGGTATGGGTGGCCGTATTCAGCCTGATATTGTTCCTCGGGTTGAGCGCCGTCACCCGGCGGGATACGGCGAACAAACAGCACTGGTTTTCAGGTTTGTGTCTTACGCTTGTCGGACTGGTGGGTGTGATCCTTGTTTCTTCGTTCATGCGGCTCAGTCTGCTGGAATCGGCGTACGGGTTCTCGCGTTTACGCACGTACAGCCATGTGTTCATGGTCTGGCTGGGAATTTTGTTGACCGCTGTGCTGGCGCTGGAGATCGTCAACTACCGGCGCGGGTTCGCAGTAGCGTCATTCCTGGTGCTTATTGGTTTTGGCTTGACTCTGGATGTTTTGAATGTTGATGGCTTTATTGTCAAAGCGAATGTGGACCGGACCAGGGCAGGCGAGGAATTGGACTACCAGTATTTTCAGGAGTTGTCCGCTGATAGTGTGCCACAGACCATCACAGAATTCCGGTCAATGGACGACCCGGAGATAAAGCACCTGCTTGGCGCGTCTTTAGCCTGCCGGAAAGCTGCGGTGGAAGAGCAGGCTAAAGACTGGAAATGGCAGGGATACCACCTTTCCTTTGACAATGCATCGAAATCTCTTAAGGTGTTGGAGCCGGAATTAGAGGATTACAAAATTATCCAAAACACGGAAGGGGCCTGGCGAACATATTCTGTCATAACTCCGGATGGAAAGAAGGATTGTTTTAATGATTACCGTGATTATGAGATGGACTAGGTAAGCATGCTCTGTTGTTTTACTCTGTATTACGGCGTACCATGTAAGTGAATGGGGTACTAACAGGCGGCCCCAATTGGCATACCGGTTCCCTCATCGGGAACCGGTACTTTTTCTGCGCTTACCAAAAATAATTAACAACTTCTAATTTGACGATAGGGTTGACACATGATATA
>CAYQTY010000361.1:0-3249 GCA_964420535.1 uncultured Leptolinea sp.
GCAGCTTGGTTTTTACTGGGACGACTGGTCTCTGGTGTATTTGACTGATCTGAAGAACATGCAGGAATTCTGGTCATTTTACGCGTATGACCGTCCGCTTTCGGCGTGGTTGTATGTAGCCCTCACACCACTTCTCGGGACAAATCCGGTCAACTGGCAGTTGTTTGCCATAATTGCCCGCTGGGTGGGCTGCCTGGGTTTCTGGGTATTGTTCCGGCAAATGTGGCCGGAACGCAAAATGGAAGCCGGTTTTGCCGCCTTGCTGTTGGGTGTGTATCCCGGATTCACGCAGCAGCCTGTCTCCATCACATACAGCCTGTTCTGGGTGTTGTATGCCATGTTCATCTGGTCGCTCGTGGCCAGTGTATCCGCGTTGACTGACCGGAAACACCGGGTCTGGCTGACGGTGCTGGCGCTGGCTGGCTCACTGTTTGAAACCCTCTCGATGGAATACGTCATCGGGTTGGAGATCTTACGGCCGGTATTTTTCTTTCTCGCATTTCTTCACCTGGGGATCCAATGGAAAGCGGCTATTAAGAAAGCGTTGGCTCGCTGGATACCGTATTTTCTGGTACTGTGCTTCTTTGCCTGGTACCGGTTTATCTATTTCCCTTCAACCAACACCGATCCCGAAGCCAACGCGCCGTTGCTTCTGCGTGAGATTCTGACCAATCCGGCGGCTGGATTGCCGCGCCTTTTCCAGAATATGGCACAGGATATTTCACAGGCTTTGATCTTTGCCTGGGGCAAACCGATCGTACCTGCCGAGATCAATTTCACACACACCACTTCTATATTCGCCTTCGCATTGGGAGTGGTTATCGCAGTTCTGGCCGTATGGATGCTGCGCAAGGCTACTCTTGATGCAGACGACAGGAAACCGGATCATTTCCCCCTGGAAGCTTTGCTGCTTGGTTTTGCGGCTGTGATCATGGGTGGGCTGCCGGTTTGGAGCACCAACCGGCAGATCATCGTAGGGATGTGGTCAGACCGGTTTTCCCTAGGATTGATGTTCGGTTTGGTTCTTCTAATCACAGGATTGGCTGGCTGGTTCGCGTATAAACACCTTCCACGGGCGGTGATGTTATCCATGTTTCTGGCTCTGGCCATAGCATTTCAGGTTCAGAACACGGCGAAATACAAACAGAACTGGGACGCCCAGTTGGATTACTTTAATCAACTCCTCTGGCGCGCGCCTGCGTTGAAACCCGGCACGGCCATTCTGGGTAACAAAATCCCGTACGGACTGTCTGCTGAATATGCTACCGGTTTCGCGTTGAACACCATTTATCGGCCGGAGGGCTCGACCGGGTTGCCCGTCTGGTTTTTCAGCGCCATTTCCGACCGGGGTGGTTCCATTCCCGATTATGTGGAAAATATTCCGTTGAAATTTGAACTTCGGGACCTTAAATTTGAAAGTACCACATCAAAGGGACTGACGGTGTATTACAAGTATGGCGAATCCTGCCTGCGGGTTATGACACCGGCTGAAAAGAACTTCCCGAATCTGGATGATAATGAACGCGAGTTGCTGTCCATCTCGCATCCGGAACAAATTCTACCAACGGGTGAGGGTATTACGCTTCCAAAAGAAATCTTCGGTAACGAGGCGCCCAAAACCTGGTGTTATTACTTCCAGAAGATGGACCTGGCACGTTCTCAGGAACAGTGGCTGCAGGTGGTTGATCTGTATCGCGAAGCCGGGAGCCGGGGACTGTCACCCCGCAATGGTACGGAATTCGCGCCGGTAGTGGAAGCTCTGGCACACACCGGATTGTGGGATGAAGCCCGGCAGTTGACAGAAGAAGGTATGGGGCTGACTGGAAGCGCCGCGCCATATTTATGTGATGTCTGGGCGGGGGTAAGAGCACTGGAAGGTGGGGATCCGGCATACTCGGCAATCCAATCCGTGCTAGACTGTCAACAGGAATAGCATCCTTTATGCATCATTTTTATCAAATATCGAATTATGTTAGAATAATTTAATCTATTCAATTCAAACTAACCTTCGAGAGCAGAGAATCTTCCGGTCATGATCAATAACTGGGTATATATCGGTCTCTTCATTCTCATATCGCTCTTTATTCCGTTTGCCGCGATCGTTATCGCCGGCTGGCTCGCGCCGAAAAAACCAAACAAAATTAAGAACAGCACGTATGAATGCGGTATCGAAACCGTCGGCGACACCTGGGTGCAGTTTCGGGTGCAATACTATATTTACGCCCTGGTTTTTCTGGCATTTGACGTGGAAGCGGTGTTTTTATATCCCTGGGCAGTGGCGTATAACCGGTTGACTATGTTCGCCGTCATAGAAGCCGTGATCTTCCTGCTCCTGCTCAGCGTTGTGCTGGCTTATGCCTGGAAGAAAGGCGCGCTCCAATGGGTTTAACCGTGTATTACCTTAGCGGACTGGATGCCCGATGACATTCTGGACGGATCCTATCGGTCTGATTGAATCCGCACTCACCGGTCTTCTGATCGGTTGGGGTATGCCTGCCGATGGCGCGCGTATCGTGATGTACATCCTGGGCGGGTTTGCGCTTGCCGCGGGAGCGATGGTATTCACCATCTTCCTCATCTGGCTCGAACGCAAGCTGTTGGGCAGGTTTCAAGACCGGTTCGGCCCCAACCGGGTTGGGCCGTTTGGCATCTTCCAGCCGATCGCCGATATGTTGAAGATCTTCACCAAAGAATACATCACCCCGGATGGCGTTGACTGGCTGCCGTATAATCTGGCACCCATTCTTTCTATGGCCGGGATTTTGTTGATGTGGGCGGTCATTCCACTGGCCGTAAACATTCTAGGCGTCAACCTGAATGTTGGGGTTTTGTATCTGGTGGCTGCCGGTGCGGTGGGGGAATTGGGGGTTATCCTGGCTGGTTGGGGATCGAACAATAAGTTCGCCCTGCTGGGCGCGTTCCGCGGGATTGGCCAATTTATCTCGTATGAAGTCCCCATGGTGTTGACTTTGCTCATCCCGGTGATGCTCACCGGTTCCATGGGGTTGAACGATATTGTCAAAGCGCAGACGCCCTGGTTTATTGTCATGGCACCGGCGGCGGCATTTATCTTTTTCATCTCGCAGGTGGCAGAAAATGCCCGCGCGCCGTTTGACCTGATGGAAGCGGAATCAGAACTGGTGGCCGGCTTCAACGTGGAATATTCCGGCCTGAAATTTGGCATGTTCTTCGTGGCAGAATTTTTGCACGCTTTTACAGCAGCCATGCTGTTTGCCGTCATCTTTATGG
>CAYQTY010000362.1:0-223 GCA_964420535.1 uncultured Leptolinea sp.
ATAAAAGACACCTATCACCTTCTTGAATCTTGCGGAATCAACTACATTGGGAATGTGGAAAGCAAAGAGGTCTTCAACGGACAAACAGAAGTTATGGTGACAGATGGATTCACCGGAAACATCTTCCTGAAATCAAGTGAGGCTGTGGCCAAGCTGATCACCGACACATTAAAAGAAGAATTGATGTCTTCTACGCAGACAAAAATCGGCGCCATTCTGGCAG
>CAYQTY010000362.1:233-779 GCA_964420535.1 uncultured Leptolinea sp.
AACCGGCTTTCAAAGCCATCAAGAAGATGATGGATCCCGGAGAAACCGGCGCCGCGCCCCTGCTTGGAATTGATGGTCTGGTGTTCGTGGGTCATGGGCGGTCGGACGCTCGTGCCCTGACATCCGCGCTAAATGTTGCCCACGCATCTGTTCAGGCGAACCTGTTGGATTCACTGCGGAGCGGCATCCAGGATAAACTGGCTTCTATTTCCACACCGGAATCTGCTTCTTAATCTCCTCAAAGAAAGACCACACTTCAATGAAAATTATTTCAAATACCAAATTAATCAACCGCAACAAACGGATCGGGCAGATTTTGACTTTTTCCGCCATTTTCATTCTGATCTTCGGCCTGATCATTTCCATGCAGGGCGATATGACCTACATCATGTATTCGTACGGAGCATTGATCGTGGGTTTCATGGTCTCGCAATTTGGCATTTACTTTAGCAACAAATTCGGCCGTTCTCCCCGCCCCGATGAACAGGTTAGCGCGGCGTTAAAAGGACTGGATAACCGCTATACCCTGTACCATTACACCACTGT
>CAYQTY010000362.1:789-3243 GCA_964420535.1 uncultured Leptolinea sp.
TCTCACCTTCTGGTCGGCCCTTCCGGGGTGTGGACGATCCTGCCTTTCAGCCAACCCGGGACCATTACCTTTGAAAAAGGCAGATTCAAGCAAAAAGGCGGAAACTGGTACATGAAGATTTTCGCCCAGGAAGGGCTCGGCCGCCCGGAGAAAGAAGCCGAATACACAATGGAAGACCTCCAGAAATACCTCAAACGGCAGATGGACGCCGATTCTGTTCCGGAAGTAAAACCATTGCTTCTCTTCACCAATCCCCGCGCGGATGTCAAAGCACCTGAAGCACCCTATTCCGCGATGGAAACGGACAAGGTCAAAGACTTTTTACGCAAGAAAGCAAAAGACAACGCTTTCCCGATGGAAAAAGTGGAACAGGTAAACGCGGTTTTGCTTCCCCAGCAGGAAAAGGAACAAACCGAACAGACAGAAGGATAAAAAAAATGGAGCCAGTTGGCTCCATTTTTTTAGTAATATTATTTTTCGTTTTTTCGAACCGGACGGCCGGATGGTCTGCGCGGCGCTTTATCGGAGTCGCGTTTAAAACCGCCCTGTGACGGCCTGCCAGTGCCGGTTGGCCGCGATTTCCAGGGGCGCCCATCCTGCTCTGAAGAATTGCCCGATGAATAAGGCTTCCGGTCTGAGGAATAGGGTTTCCGGTCAGAATGGTCAGATTCAGGCTGTCCTGTAGAAAAAGGTTTCCGGTCAGAACTTCCAGATGACGGCCGCCCGGACGAATATGGCTTTCTGTCAGAGTGCTCTGATGATGACCTCTCTGTTGACCAGGGTTTCCGGTCTGAATCACCAGATGACGGCCGCCCGGTTGAGCGTGGACGCCGGTCAGAACTCTCAGGTGATGACCATCCGGATAACCAGGGTTTCCGGTCATTCTTATCAGATGAGGATGGTTCTGAAGAATACGGTTTTCTGTCAGAATGCTCCGTAGACGAACTCTCCGAGGGTCGGCGTACCCGGCTTGCTGCCGGACGGCCTGCCCCTTTCGGTCGCCCGGACGAGGCGGGGTGCCTTGTGCGATCTGCAAATCGGTCTGAATTACGTTCGGCACGCCTGCGGCCTTCAGGGCTGGTCTTCGATTCTGATGGTGCCTGCAGGCTTTGAAGAGTATTTACTTCTTCCGGCGTCAGGTAGCGCCATTCACGAGGCTTCAAAGTTCCAAGCCGCAATGTACCGATTCGCACTCTCAAAATACGAACAACGGGTAAACCAATACGTTTGCCTACTTCACGGATCTGACGCTTTCGCCCTTCGCGCATGATCACACGCACCCAGGCGCCTTTACCTAACTTCGATTCAATCTGAACATCCGCCGGCAGTGTGCGGTCGCCATCTTCCAGAACCACACCTTTACGCCAGGCAGTGAGTTGTTCTTCATCCGGAGTGGCAGCAAGCAGTACGCGGTATTCTTTCTCATGGCCGTAACGAGGATGGGTAAGGCGGTTGGCCAGTTCTCCATCATTGGTCATCAGGATCAGGCCCTCGCTCTCAAAATCCAGCCGCCCTACTGTGAAGAGATGTCCGGGAACAGGGATAAGATCGCGAACGCACGTGCGCGGATCATCCGGGTCGCTGTCTGATAACACATTGCGAGGTTTGTTTAGAGCGATATAAAGGCGGTCAGGCTCTTCTTTTGAAAGCGCCCGTCCATCAACGGTTATGGTATCCACTGCGGCATCCGCTTTGGTACCCAGAATGGCTCTTTCACCGTTGACCTTCACGCGTCCGGCGGCGATCAGCTCTTCACAGTCACGGCGTGACCCGAGACCGCAGCGCGCCATGATCTTTTGAATTCGTTCTTCCATGAGTAATTATTCCTTCAATAATGGAGCGGCGTCCACTTTTTCAGCGGGTTCAGCCGGTTCGAGAGGCGGCAGTTTGTGCAAAGAATCCAATCCAAAATGTTGGAGGAATTCGGCGGTAGTGCCGTATAAAATAGGTCTGCCGGGAGCTTCCGCCCGGCCGACTTCCTGTACAAGCCCTTTATTCAACAGGCTTTTCATTACTCCATCCGAGTTGACACCACGGATAGAGTCAATCTCCGGCCGGGTGACAGGTTGACGGTACGCGACAATAGATAAGGCTTCCAACGCGGCACGGCTAAGACGCGCGGTGACATCCAAACCGAGGAATTTCTCTGCCAGTGGAGCCACTTCAGGGGCCGTGGTCAATTGAACACGTCCTCCGTGGAATTGAATACGCAATCCACGGGTTTCTTCGTAGATTTGGCTCATAGTGTGCAGTTCCTCTTCCACTTTGCCGGCAGGTATGTTAACCACTTCAGCCAACTGGTCGGGAGTCACAGGACCGGTCGCGATGAATAACAACGCTTCCAGGGCGGATTGCAGGTTTATTTCAGGTAAATTTTGGCTTTCTTCACTCATGCTATAATTGCCGCGATAATCAGGGTATTTTCCCACCTATTATAAGGGTTAAAGCAATGAA
>CAYQTY010000363.1:0-3230 GCA_964420535.1 uncultured Leptolinea sp.
TGTAGTGGGATTTCGATGGCGGTGCGGGTGGCTGCTTCTATAGCAGCCAGGCGGGCGGATTGTTGCTCTTCCGTTTCTTTAGGCAGGCGGTTGGCGGCCATCCAGGCTTCAAAGGCGGCTGAATCCTGCTGCATGGTTTCCAGTAGTCTGGCACGCAGGTCTTCAGCTTCGTCAATGATCTGCCAAATACGGGCTTCCACAGCCGCGTATTTCTTCTTGCCCACGGTCAGCCGGGCGACCATGCCCGCCAGGCTGGCGGCAGCGGAACCGGCATAGGCAGCCGCGGCTCCTCCGCCCGGGGTGGGCGTTCCGGCGGCTAGATTATCGAGCAGATCTTTGCCGGGAATGACAGGCGAGGTCGCGGATTCTGCGCGCGACGCATTGAGCTTTTCTTCCAGTATCTGTTCGGTTTGGAAACCGTCAAGCTGCAGGTACCACACGGCGGAATCGCGAAGGGCATCCTGCGGGATCAAGCCGACGAGTTCGCTGTGGTGCACAGCAACGCCGTAGCGGGCGGCTTCAGTTTTTACAGCTTCCATCACGCGAAAGACGGGCGTCTGCCGGAAGTTGGTGAGGTTCATGGATACCTGGGCGCGGCCTTCCACCAGCAATCCCAGGGCTTTGACAAATCGGAAACCACCAGATGAGTTTCGCACAGCTTTGGCGATCTTTTGCGCTATGGTTACGTCATCGGTGGTCAGGTAAATGTTGTATGCAATGAGCGGGGCGCGCGCGCCAATTATGGTGGCACCGGCAGGTCCCACTTTCGCCGGACCGAAATCCGGGTCACGGTTCGGGTTGACGCCGATCTCGGCTTTTAGCAATTCATACTCACCGCGGCGGATGTTCTCCAGGTTCTGTCGTTCGGGGCGGGTGGCGGCCGATTCGTATAGATATACAGGGATAGTCAATTCATCGCCCACACGTTTACCCACACGGCGGGCCATTTCCACGCAGTCCTGCATGGTGACATCGCTTATAGGCACGAAAGGCACAACATCTGTGGCGCCCAGGCGGGGGTGTTCGCCGGTATGGTGGTCAAGGTCGATCAGTTTGCCGGCGGTCTTGATCGCCTGGAACGCGGCTTCTTCCACCGCGGCCGGCGCGCCGACGAAGGTTACCACGGTGCGGTTGTGGTCGGTGTCAGAGCTGTGGTCAAGGATGTGGATGCCGTCTACGGAACCGATGGCGGAAAGGATCTGTTCCACCACTTCAGGCCGGCGAGCTTCGGAAAAATTTGGGATACATTCAACGATAGGGTTGGGCATGAGTCCCTCATTACCTTCAAGATAGACGCAATTATACCGAAGGAATTTGGAGCGGCTATATCCTCTAATGAAAGTCGCAGCGAAATATCCGATGGGTGAGCTTGTCGACACTTGCACCGCGCTGCGCTTTGTGCAGTGCAGGTGACCCATGTGCACCAGGTCGCGTCGTTTTCTGCCTTCGACACTTGCATGCCAAAGTGCGGCATGCGGTGCAGGCACGCTCAGGCAGCGAAATATCCGATGGGTGAGCTTGTCGAACCCATGTGCAAGTGGTCGCGCTGGAATCTGCCTTCGACAAACTCAGGCAGCGGGTTTGTCAGGCAGCGGGTTAACAAAGGTAGAGGTTTAGAACAGGACGCGATAAAAAATAGCTATACTTAACCTATGTGCGGACGATTCACCATTTCGTTTGACCTGGCTGACCTGAGTGACGAACTCGGGTTGGGAGAGCTGCCCATTGACTGGGAACCGCGTTACAACGTGGCACCGAGCCAGCCGGTGCTGGCTGCCACAGATGCCGCCACCCGCAGGGCGGAATGGCTGCGCTGGGGTCTCATCCCCTCGTGGGCCAAAGACGCGGCCATCGGCAACAAACTGATCAACGCGCGGGCGGAAACGCTGGCAGAGAAACCATCGTTCCGGAACGCTTTCCAGAAGAGGCGCTGCCTGATCTTCGCGGACGGGTTCTACGAATGGCAGAAGCCGCCTTCGGGCAAGGGGAAGACACAGCCGTATTATTTCCATCGCAAAGACGGCCGGCCATTCGCCTTTGCCGGCCTTTGGGAAATCTGGTCACCGGAGAATGACGTGGAGCCGCTGAAAACCTGCACGATCATCACCACGACTGCCAATGAGGTGGTGGCGCCGGTGCATGAGCGTATGCCGGTGATGCTCAAGAAGGATGACGCCTGGAGCTGGGTTTCCGGAGGCCCGGGGGTTGACCTCGCGCGGCTGCTGTCACCGTTCAAAACGGAGTTGATGGAAGCCTACCCGGTGGGGCTGTATGTCAGTAACGCGGGGTATGAGTCAGCGGTGTGTAGGGAGCCTGTAAAGAGCTTGTTCTAATTTCTTGACTATTTCAGATTCTCAACATCATCTAGATCTTTATTCCGCCCCGCAGATAATTTATTCTTGATCAGATCATTTTTAGAAATGATGGAGATTTCGATACCGTCAATTTTTTCAATTATTCTATTGGTATAACTGGATTCAAATTCAATACCATCAACTGTAGTCAATACTTCAATCCTAAAGGGAGGTATTCCCATTCGAATGACATTCTTGGGATTAGTAAACAACTCTTCGCGCAAAGCAGTGTCACTAAATCCAAATTCACGCAGAGCTTTTGTCACTTTGCTTGCATTAGCAGGATCAAACGCAATCCATATATCCATATCTCCGGTATTTCGGGGATATCCATGAAAAGCAACAGCATATCCTCCGACCAGAAGATATCTGACACTATTTTCGTTCAATAATTTCAAGAACTCTTTGAAGTCGGGTGACAGCCGGATCATACCCATAGACAGTCTGCCTCAAACTCTCCAATGCTTCAAGCCGTTCTTCCGGTGATCGGGATTTCCAGTAGGCAATATCCTGACGGTGCGCTTCTTCCCTGGTGACCACCGAGATCACGCTGCGGTCAATTTTTTTCAAACGGTCATCATCACTCATAAATTAATTATACCCAACCCAAGAGTTACGAAAGTACTCTCATGGGTACTGGTAATATATCGATTGATTTCCTATAATGTAACCTTGTTATCATATCTTCATCTCACCAGACAACGGGGTATTCATGGAACTACCGGTCATCATCAGAGGCATCATCATGGGGTTTTCTATTGCCGCGCCGGTTGGGCCGATCGGGGTGCTGTGCATCCGGCGGACAATCAGCAACGGGCGGCTTTCGGGCCTGGTCTCCGGGCTGGGCGCGGCCACGGCGGACGGACTTTACGGCTG
>CAYQTY010000364.1:0-3189 GCA_964420535.1 uncultured Leptolinea sp.
ACTTCAACAAATTGGGGTCTTTTTCGGCGGTGATCTTGATGGTCTTGCCGTTCACAACCAGGTCGTTGCCGTCGATGTCAACATCGCCGCTGAAGCGGCCGTAGTTGGAATCATATTTGAACAGGTGGGCGTTAGTTTTGCTATCGAACAGATCGTTGATGGCAACAACTTCCAGATCTCCACCGGAGCGTTCAATGATCGCTTTTAATACCTGGCGGCCGATACGGCCGAAACCATTGATACCAACTTTTACTGCCATGGAATACCTCCTGCGAAATGTTGTAAATTTTCCATGCCTTCTGCAAGGCGGATTTACCTGTCTATTGTAACGTCTCTTTACTGATCAATGGACCGGTTCGTTCATAGAATAAGTCCATTATAACCTGTGCCAGCCTTCCTGAATCATGTCTCCATGGATTATTCGGGTCGATCAAATCACCGGCATAGGTTGTGTATTGTCCATCCAGTGTATCATCTATACGCACCCAGTCAATACCATCCGGCAGGACGATATCCTGGTTCTGGTTACATATAACCAGGTCGAATATACGCTGGTTAAGATGTTTTTCAATTGTACGGATGTGGTCAGCCGTGGTGAAACCATCGGTTTCGCCTGTCTGAGTGGCCACATTACAGATGTAGAATTTAGTCCCCCGGCTGGCTTTTACAGCCTCCGCCAGATCCGGCACCAGCAGGTTCGGTAAAATGCTGGTGAAAAGGCTGCCGGGGCCGACTATGATCAATTCTGCATTCAAAATTGCCTGCAATGCCGGCGGAAAAGCCAATGGATTATCCGGTTCAAGCCACACCCGCTTGATGCGCCCCTCAATGGTGGGAATATTACTTTCACCGGTAACCCGGATCTCAGACTGGTTTTCATTGGTGGTTTTATCCGCCACCAATTTCACATCGTGCAGCGTGGAAGGGAGCACTCTCCCCTGCACAGCCAGAACGCGGCCGGATTCAGCTACGGCTTCTTCAAAACTGCCGGTGATATCCGCCAGCGCGGTAATGAACAGATTCCCCAGAGTGTGCCCATTCAGGCCGGCGCCTTCACCGAACCGGTATTGGAAGATCTGTGTAAGCATGGCTTCATCATTGGAGAGGGCGGTCAAACAGTTGCGGATGTCGCCGGGTGGAAGTACGCCCATATTGCGGCGCAATTCTCCTGAGGAGCCCCCGTCATCTGCCACAGTGACCACAGCCGTCAGGTTATTGGTATGGTTTTTCAAACCCCGAAGCAGGGCGGAAAGCCCTGTTCCTCCGCCAATCACTACAATACGTGGTCCGCGTTCTTTCTTCCGGTACGCGCTTACGGTATCCAGCACCGGTTTTCCGGGCGTCAAATACGGGCGCAATAGGGCGCGGTTCAGTTTATACGTTCCGAAGAGAATAAAAAGAATGCCCAACCCGCCAAAGATCACCGCGCGGATAGGACGGTCAAGAAAACGCAGCGACAGGTATGATAAAAACGGCAGCCACCAGGTATCCGGTGCAGTACGGTAGATATCCAATACCATCACAGCAAACCCTAAGCCAATCAACATAGCTCCGGTAAGTATTACCAGAAGCCAACGTTTCACCCCCAGGCCGGGAACCAGCCAGCGCAGTTTTCTAAAAAACTGTTGCGCTATACGCGAGTACCATGTGGAAGAGGTCTTTTGCATATCGATAGAATATAGCAGGGTTCAAGATTTCAGTCAACTGACGGTCAACCTACGCCATAGGTTGCACCAAACCTGCCATTACCAGCCAACCCTGCTACAATTAACGCATGCTGCCTGATTTTCGCGTACGTCAACGGGATTATTTACTTGAAATTGCCGCCGGACTTTCCGGCGAATTGGACCTCAAAACCTTGCTGGAACGAATTCTGAGCGTGAGCATTGAAATGCTCGCCGGCCAGGCAGGGTTGATTGCGCTGCGGTCTGACACGCAGGGCTGGAAGGTCCAAACCAGTGTGGGGATTGCCCCCGCTTTTCTGCGGGCTATCACCCCCCTGCTGGCTGACATACCTTCATCGGTAGAATCTGTGGAAGCCGAAATTCCCGAGATCAACCGGCTGCTTGACCACATGACCTTCGCCGCCAGTATGGGTTTCTTGACAGGCGTCGGACTGCCCCTAACCTCACGGCAAAAGGTGGTGGGTGTTATTTACATCTTCCGCAGCTACCTGGGTATCTTTTCTAAAACAGACAAATCATTATTAAGAAGCTTTGCCAACCAGGCGGCTGTCGCCGTGCAGAACGCTCAGCTTTACAAGCAAGTCACCCAGGAAAAGCAGCGCATGGAAGCGCTGTTGAACAACGCCGGAGACGGCATTCTCATCCTTGGCTCTGACCGCAAGATTCAAACCTGTAACGCGTCATTCAGCCGCCTCTACGGGCTGGATTCCATCCACATTCAAGGAATGAACCACGATCAGATCATCCAATGGACCGGCCCCACCCAAGGAGTGACCCTGGAGCAGGCGGAAGCCGGCGGTTGGCCCTTAACGCCCCATGCCCTGCTCTATGTGGAAGGTGACCTGAAACGGCAGAACAATCAAGTTCCGCTGCCGATCGGAATCACCTACGCCCCGTTACTTTCTGAAGAAGGCACGCTGCAAAACATTATTGCCACCATCCGTGATATCACCCGCTTTCGTGAAGCGGAAGAACTGAAAAGTACATTCATCTCCATTATCAGCCACGAACTGAAAACACCGGTCGCGTTGATCAAGGGCTATGTTTCCACCCTTCGGCGTGACGATGCCAAATGGGACCGCAAAGTGGTAGCCGAAAGCCTGCAAGTCATTGAAGAAGAGGCTGACCGGCTCACCGGCCTGATAGAGAATATGCTTGACGCATCCCGCTTGCAGGCCGGCGGCGTGTCATTGAAGCAATCTGATATCTTGCTGCCGGATATGGTCGCGCGGTTGGTCAAGCGCTTTTCCACCCAGACCAGCAAACACACCATCGAGATGGATTTCCCGGAAGATTTCCCTGTCATCCTCGCGGACGAAACCCGCATTCAGCAGGTGATATCCAACCTGATCTCCAATGCTATTAAATATTCCCCGGGCGGAGAGATCCGCGTCAGCGGGCAGGTGCGGCCTGACCGGGTGATCGTCAGCGTAAGTGACGAAGGGCCCGGCATATCACCCAATGATATTCCGCATGTGTTTGACTGTTTCTACCGCTCCCCTGA
>CAYQTY010000365.1:0-3164 GCA_964420535.1 uncultured Leptolinea sp.
CCCTTACCCGGGTAATCACTGGTCAGGTCTTTCAACACCAATTGGTCGAAGTTACGGCGGTTATACACATTCGTCAAACTATCCCTGGAAGCCAGGTTTTCAAGTTGGGTTAGAAGGTCTTTGGTTCGGGTATTGTCATGCAATGTGATGATCTTGCCCACCGTTTTGTCATTCGAATCCCGCAAGGATGACAGATTCCCCAGGTATGTGAATACGCGGCCATCACGGATTTTTTCCAGCTCAAATAAGCCGGATTTGTTGTCGCGGGTGAAATCCAGCAGGACAGTTTCTTCACCTAATTCATCATATACCGGTTTTCCAATCGCAGTTTTCGTTATTCCGGTGACCATGCTTTGAATCGCGGGATTAAAGTCGATGATCCGGTCATTGTTATCCAGAACCAGCACGCCGTCTTTCAAATTGTCGAAGATCACATCGCGTGCTAGTGGGATGATCTGTAAAAGTTGAAATCGATAATACCCGAATGCAAAAATGAAACAGCTGACTGTTAATGAGAATGGAATCAGGTCAATATTAAATGGAGAAAGTCCTATGTTGTAAAGGAATTCGGCAACGAATGGAATTATGGATGCCAGCAAAAAAAGGATTGCCTGGTTGCGGAAAGCAGGTTTTGATCGAAAAACCATAATGGTGTACAGGACAAGGCAAGTTAATAAGCATACATTGATGTAGGCCAGACCAATATACATCCATATTCCGCGGTCGTACGTAAAAGTAGGAAATGGACCGCTGGTATCCAGGCGGGGGTTACTATGAACCAGATTCAATGTACCCAATGTTTGAGTGGCAAAAACCATAAAGATGGGATACGCGAAAAGAACCAGTAGCCTGGATGGTGTGATCACCCTTTCATAGCCTGTGATGCATAGTGTGAAAAGCACCCAGCAAGGCGTGATAAGCTGAATTCCCAGGTGTTCAATTCGCACCCAGAACAATACCCCGGTCAGCGTCTGGCTGGATAATTCCATGCCATAGCCAAATGTATAAACCGCAGTGGCAGCTAAACCTAACGCAAAATATTGCGCCCCACGGCTGGAGGTTGTACGCCTGTTCCGAATTAAATAGGAGAGAACAATCAGACAAATGGCTGATGTAAAAAGTAAGCTAATGATTAATGTTCGTTCAAAACCCATTCTGAATCACTCAGTTCTTTAAACAATAAAAAAAGACCGGTTATCAGTGAAAGGTCAGTGTCAGTACTTTTAATGCAATTCTACCCGTCCATGCTATATCCAACAGTAAAAACGGCGGGAAGATTAATTGACCGCCGTAAAAAAAGCGTAAAGATACCATTTTGGTATCCCGCCAATGAATCAAAGAAAAAAGTGATTTTAAGCCGAGAGAAGTTGATCGATGTTGAGTTTTTTCATTTTCATCATGACCTGCGTCACCCGCTTGACCTTCTCGGGATCAGGATCTTGCATTAAATCGCCCAGAATGGATGGCACAATTTGCCATGACAGGCCAAATTTATCTTTCAGCCATCCGCATTGTTCCTCTTCAGGATCGGCTGAAAGTTTTCCCCATATATCATCCAGTTCCTTCTGTGTTTCCACGTTGACCATCAGGGATATAGCCGGTGTGAAGGAGTAATACGGTCCACCGTTAAGGGCCATAAAATGTTGACCATCCAACGAGAATTCAATTGTCATCACTTTGCCCGGCGTGCCATGCCCGCCTTCGCCATATCGGGCTATGGAATTTATGCTTGAATTTTTGAAAAGGGATGTATACAGGTCTACGGCTTCTTCCGCGTTTTCATCAAACCACAGGCAGGGGACGATCTTTTGCATGGAATTTCCTCCAAATATTCACGGATAAGACTAATTCCATAGTAACCGGATCACCGGGAATTTCCAGCTGTTGTCCATGCTCTGCGAAACCAGATCACAACCTGCTCATCAATATCCCGAGTCGAATGGATCTCCAGGTGATGCATGAATTTGCCTTTTGAGGGTTCCACGATCTCCTTCCAGCGCGGTGACGTATCCCGTTCCGGAAAGACGATGGACAACACCAGCGGCGCGGCTTTGCGCTTCAGGTGTTTTTCCGGTATCCATATCCAGGCAAACGGATGGTCACGGTGAAAAGCGATCTGGCTTTTGGTCACCCGAAGGTCAAAACTGCCGGGTTCCCAGACCTGTTTCATAAGCATGTCAAAGAGACTTCGAGATTCCGGGAAATCTGCGAAAAAAACATTCACACTTTTATCGGAAAACACCAAATCCATTTTATTACCGTAAAGACGAATTAACCTCTGAGACCATTATACAGATGAGTTGGACAACTATTGACTTAATACAATTTTTATTTATAATTATTCTAAATAAAGAAAGATTCTAAATAGTATGAACTCTGTAGAAACCCTGACAAAATCTCTTAAGCAGGCTGGGCTGCGGATCACCCCGCAACGGATTGCCATCTGCAAACTTCTGGCGGAAACAGATACCCACCCCACCGCCACTATGCTATTTGACCAGATCCACGGTCAATTCCCCACCCTGTCACTGGCAACCGTGTATAACACGCTGGATGCCCTGGTCGGGCTGGGGGTGGTCAATGTATTAGGACCTGCCGGAGATGGGCGTGTTCATTTTGACGCGGATATCGAACCGCATATCAACCTGGCCTGTACGGTTTGTCACAAAATTGTGGACATACCATCCGAACAGGTGGCTTCATTGCAGGCTGAAGTTAGCCGGTCATCAGGGTATGAACTCAGGGGAGCACGCATTATGTATTACGGGCTATGTCCCGATTGTCAACGTAAAAGTAATTGATCATCTATTTCAAAAAGGAGAAACGTATCAATGGAAAACACCGAATCCCAAATCACCCCCATGCCGCGTATTGGCGATAAAGCACCCGAATTCAAGGCCGTGACTACCCAGGGAGAGATCAACTTCCCGGCCGATTACAAAGGCAGCTGGGTCATCCTCTTCAGCCACCCGGCGGATTTCACCCCGGTATGTACATCGGAATTCATGACCTTTGCCTCTCAGGAAGAAAAATTCGCCAAAGCCAACACCAAACTTGTCGGCTTATCGGTTGACGGCCTCTACAGCCACATCGCCTGGCTGCGTACTATTAAGGAAAAGATCGAATACAAGGGTATGAAAGATGTTGAAGTCAAATTCCCGTTA
>CAYQTY010000366.1:0-3162 GCA_964420535.1 uncultured Leptolinea sp.
CAGGAACTTCACCAGACTGCATAACAGTGGTCAGTTTGGTTTTGAAGGCTTCGTTTTCCAGAACGGTGATCTCGATCTTTACATTCGGATGGGCCTTCATGTAGTCGTCGGCCATTTTCTGCCAATCAGAAAGCGCGGGATCTTTGGTGGAAATGTGCCACCAGGTAACAGTGACTGCGTCGGCATTTGCGGGGGCAGCGGCGACGGCGGGAGCCGGGGCGGCAGCCATAAGCATTACAGCGATCATGATGAAGCTAAAGATTTTTACGATTTTGTTGCTCATTACATCCTTCTCCTTTTTGATTGTTGAACTTCAAATATGAGAAAAAATCCTTTAGAGCTTTTAAGACTGGGGAAAATCACCTCCTTATCAACGATCAACTACGGGGCGGCTGGCATGAATCACGAATCACCAGGCCGGTTGGCAGTTCAATTCGTTTTGACGGGATATCAGGATGTTTCAATAGATCCAACAACATTTGCGCAGCAACGCTGCCCATATTGCGCAGCGGTTGGCGTACAGTAGTTAGGGCGGGGTGAATGGCCCCGGCCTGGGGGATGTCATCAAAACCGATTACGGAGATATCTTCCGGTATGCGTTGACCGGTTTCGCGAACGGCGTCCATCGCGCCAAAAGCCATGACGTCATTCGATGCGAAGATCGCCGTAGGCGGTTCGGATAAGGTCAGTAATTCCATGGCACTTTTGTAGCCGTCCAATTGTTGGAAGGTGCTCTGGCGGACCAAATCTTCAGAGAAGGGGATGTGATGCGTCCACAGGGCTGCCTTGTATCCTTCAAGTCTGTCTACGGCAGAATCCAGGTCCATCCAGCCGGTGATTATTCCAATACGTTTGTGGCCGAGTTGGATCAGGTATTCTGTGGCGTTAAAAGCGCCCTGCCAGTTGGTGGCAGATACGGCCGGGCATTCATTCCCCCATCCTTGATGGTCAATCAACACAAAGGGGAAATGCCGGGATTTCAAAATATCAATATAATCTCTGGGATTTCGGGGAAGCACCAGGATCAGGCCATCCACCATCCCTTGAGCCAGGTTGGCCACATAATCGGCTTCCAGCACGGGTGTGCGGTGAGTGGTGTACAACATCAGGTCGTATCCCGAAAGCTGCAACTCTGAGTCAATACCCTGAATGATCTCGCCAATGTACCCGGTACCCAGATCGGGTACCAACATACCGATGATATGGGTTTTTCCACCGGCAAGGCTGCGGGCCTGGCGGTTGACCACATAACCAAGATCCTGGATCACGCGGCTCACCCGCTCGCGGGTTTCTGTTTTGACATGGGGATCGTTGTTTAATACCCGGGAGACAGTGCCATACGAGACGCCCGCTTGTGCGGCGACTTCGAAAATGGTCACATTACTGGTTGCTGTTCCCGGGTTTCTCATAGGCGAAGCTGGTTATTTCCTGGTTTTCTGCGTAAGCGTTTACGCAAATTAAACTGACGAAAATAAAATCACCAAAATAGATTGGGGTAACAATCACATAACCGGAAAAATCAGATGGTATTGCCCGAGTTTTCCGTAGACTGAATTATTACAATGCATTCGGGAGTGTTTTATTGTGGAAGCGTTTACAAGATTATTATAGCAAGCGATCTAATCATGTCAACTATGAATGTTGGGCAAACAAACAAATTCGGTCATTTTTTCAAAAATCAGGAAGAACATCAATGACAAATATACCGGAGTCACCTGTCGAATCTCCATAAAAAAAGGAACTCCACCACCGAAACCGGTGGTGGAGTCACATGAAGGAGCAGGTTGAACAACGTTCAAATCCTACTGCACCAGATTAAACCTGCCTTCCAGAGGAGCCTGAACGCCCAGGTCCAAAGACCGTTTGCATGGTGAACTTCCACCGGCATAAATTTTGAATTCGCCGGGTTCCAGCACGGAATCACCGTCTTCAATTACCAGCATCATCATTTCAGGCGTTACTGTATAGGTGATCGCAGCTGTTTCTTTCGGTGCCAGACTGACACGTTTGAATCCGATTAATTTATGCAGGGGAACTTTTACCGATGCTTTAACATCGGTGAGGTAGATCTGCGCCACCTCTTCTGCCGTGATATCGCTTTTGTTGGTCAGCGAAAAAGTGACATCCAACGCTTCACCGGTTTTGACGGATGATTTGCTCAGCGAGAGATTGCTGTATTCAAAATTGGCGTAGCTCAAGCCGTAACCAAACGGATACAACGGGGTCTCACTGGAGTACCGGTATGTGCGGTTGTCCATGCTGTAATCTTCAAAGTCCGGCAGTTGCGACGTGGATGCGGGGAATGTGAGGGGTAATTTACCGGAGGGAACCGCGTTGCCGAACAATACGTCGGCGATCGCTTTGCCGCCTTCCATGCCCGGATACCAGACATGGACGATGGCTTCCACCATGTTTTCCAGTTCACCCAGAGCGATCGGGCTTCCGCTGAACAGCACCAAAACAATGCGCGCCCCTGCGATAACCAGTTTCTTTATGTATTCCACCTGCTGAACCGGAATTTCGATCTTGTCGCGATCGCCGCCTTTGGACGAAAGCAGGGCATCGCCCTCTTCGCCTTCGAGAACGGGAGCCAGTCCCATAAAGGCAACGGTGACATCCGCTTCGGCTGCCGCCGAAACAGACCAGTCGAACGGATTGGCGCTATCCTGGGCCAACAATACGCCGTGCTTGTATTCCAGGCGCATACCTTCGGGCGCGCGCTGCGCGATGCCTTCCAGCGGGGTGATCATGTTCTCGCCTAGGCCAAAATAGCTGCCCAGCAGACAATCCAGGTTGGTGGCATTCGGTCCCACAATGTACAGGCTGCGTACACTGTCTTTCAACGGGAGTATGTTGTTTTTGTTCTTGAGCAAAACCATCGTCCGTACCGCGGTCTCATATGCCAGTTTCCGGTGGGCTTCGCAACCCACAACGCTCATTGGCGTATCAGAATACGGTACCATTTCCTGGGGATCAAACATGCCCAGCTTGAAGCGGGTGGCCAGGGTACGGGCCAGTGAAAGGTCAATATCCGCTTCGGTGATCAACCCGCGGTCAATGGCTTCACCCAGATGATCGTACGTGCACTGGCAGCTCATGTCACAGCCGGCTTTAAGCGCGACGGCGGCAGACTCCACCACATCTTTGGTATATCCATGCCCT
>CAYQTY010000367.1:0-3159 GCA_964420535.1 uncultured Leptolinea sp.
TGTTGAATTGGCTCGCGGATAAATAAGAGGCTGTCTCTTCGGTGACAGCCTCTTACCGCCTTAACCAGATTTCTGCAGGAGCTGACCGGGTGGGATATCTTTAATGGCCTCTGATGGGATGGTCCGGACAATTTTGTCGGATTCCTTGTCCCTGATCAGAATGATGACATCGTTGGTTTTTGCGTCCACCTGAAATTGCAACCGGGTTTGCGCGTATGCGCTTGCCGCCTGGCTGGATCTCACCGGCTGGCTTGGAGCCGCAACCGGCTTCTTCTCCTGCTTCGGAGAATTAAGGCTGCCGGTCAGTTCAACGGCTGCCCGGCCAAGGGAGGAAATTGTAGGATCAGACATGGTTCCTTCCTTTTCCTAACGCCCCGACTTCCCTGTCGGGGACGGTACTGCAGTAGATACGCATTCCGAATTACCCATATAACGCGGAATTGATATTGGATTGGTTCAAAAACGTTTCCATCTGAGCCTGGTACTGCGCGTAATACTTGACCAGGTACTCCTCGCGGCGGTTAAGCCGTTCATTAATGGACTTGATCCGGTCATTCAGGCTGGTGATTGTTGTATCAGCCGATTGAATGCTTTTGTTGGCATAGCCCTCTGTACCAGCATAAACCCCGACCCGTTCTGCCATTGTGTTCATCATGGTATCCAGAAGTGCCGTCACATCGGAAAAGTGGGTGTTTATCGCTGTTGTCAGGGTAGATGCATCAGATATTGTTGCCGCGAGATCGGAATTGATGGAAATCCCGATATTGGTGAGATTTTTATAAATTCCACTGTTTGAATAATCCTGGTTCATTAGCGTGACGAGTTCGTTGCCAACATATCGAACAGAATACTCGCCAGCCAGTGAACCACGGGTATATGTTCCATCAGAATTTTTTGTTGTGCCTGTGTTCGACCGGACATACTTGGTCAGATCATTGAACGCGGTAAGAAATGAGTTTATAACCGCTGTTGAGGTGTTTGAGTCACTCTTAACCACCAGATTGGCTGATTTGCCTTCCGCGTCTGAAGCCAGATCGATCGTTATGCCGGAGACTACATCTGTCAGACCGGTATTGGAACTCCGGGTCATTGCCATATCATTTATGGAAAACGAAGCATCTTTTGCCGTGACTTTGGTATTAAGAACACCACCTGAAGTCACTCCCAATGAAGAAAGCACATTGCCGGATGTGTCTGAGACTTGCATCACATGTTTTAAACCGGTTGAGGCGTTTGTTAAAACCAGATAGTTATCAATGATCGAAGCGACGACTCCATCGCCTTCGCCAAAACTGGCTGTATTTATCGCGGCTTTTATATCCACGAGGCTCATATCACTGGTTACATCGATCGATGCGCCTTTAGCCACATAGGATAACTGTGTAGCTCCACTGGCCATATTGGCTGCTGCGTACCGGCTTGAATTCGTTCCAAAATCTACCGATAAGCCGCGGCCGGTATCGTAGGTTCCCCCACCCGCGGGAATACTCTGCCATCCCGTAGTAAATTCAAGTGATGATCCTTCCTGTATGGATTGAGCGTTGCCATCGGCGTCGACAATACGGAATTGCCACCCATCTGTGGTGTCATTGCGGGTTTCAATATAATAGTTACCTGTTCCCAGTTCTTTCTGGGAAGGGAGAACAACGCTTGCACTGCCGGCATTAGCCGCTGAGACTGTATCCGGCACGGAATCTACAATAGAAACACTGCGCTCTGCCGCGCCGCCGATAACAAAAGATCCCGTCAGACCGAGTGCCTGATTGGAATACGTCTGGCGCGTGGAACGCACTTCGTGGGCTGTTGCCAGCGAAGTGACAGATAATTTATACGTTCCGGTGGAAGCAGAGGAGCTGACTGTGGCGGTTGCCACAGTGGTATTACTGGTGAGGGGAGAAACACTAATAGAACGCCCGGGTTTCATGGCGTACGATGTGTTATCGCTACGCAATTGATTTATGGCGGACTGGAGTGCGTCAAATTTTGTTTTCAGATCCGTGTATGCCGCTTTTTTGACCGTGATGCTGTCTTTTTGTTCAGTGTAGCGGGTAAGAGGCTGCTTTTCCTGGGCAAGGGTGTATTTAACCAGATTCTGGTAGTAAGAATCCAGATTTTCAAGACCTGATTTTGAAGTTGAGGATGAAATTGAACTTGCCATTTTCGCCTCCACGGCGTTCTTGTTGCATTTCGGGGGGAGCCGGGTTCCGGCTCCCCCCAGGGGTGTTTACTGTTTACTGAAGGATACTGAGTTCAACGGATTATTGGAAGAGGGACAGGAGGGAGGCAGGAGCCTGGTTCGCCTGAGCCAGCATCGCGATAGCGGTCTGCTGCAGGATCTGGAACTTGCTCGAGTTCACCTGTTCTTCCGCCATGTTGGCGTTCATGATCCGGTTGTAGGAAGCTTCCACGTTGATCTGGGCAGCGGATACCTGATCTTCTTTGAATTCCAACCGGCCGGTAAAGGCACCGATCTTTGCCATAACGCCGTTTACTGTATCCAGTTTTTCTTCCAGGGTGGTCATCAATAGTCGGTAGCTTGCTGCAGTACCCAAAGCGCCACCAGTGTTACCTTTAGCCTGCACATCGTACGTACCTGTGGCAGCATAGGAGATCGTAGCCGTCGCCGGGCCGGCAGCGGTCAGGTTGCTGAAGGTGGCGGTCATGCCATTACCGAAGTTCACTGTACCGCCGCCGTCCAGGTCAGCCAGAACACTCTTAGCTACCGCGCCGGTACCATCAGATGGAGACTGGGCAATATTCAGTACATTTCCAGAAGCGTCCAGCAATTCAACTTTGTCATCTTGGCCGGTGCCGGCGTCTACAGTCACACGCACGGTGTACGTGCCGGTACCAAGCTGGCTCAGGTTGGCGTTGATGGTAGCAGAAGTATTGACCGAAGCCAACATACCGCTAACATTTGTGGCAATCGTGGAAGTTGATGTGGTGCTTTTGGTCGCCAGGGCAAGGTTTCCACTGCCGCCAGCAGTTGTGGCAGCCAAGTTCTTCAGGCCGCTAACATCGGTCACATCAGCAGCATCCGCGCCAGTCTGGAAGGAGAGAGCTACAGTCTCGTAATCTCCACTGATGAGTTTGTTACCATTCCAGGCGGTCTGAGCCACAATGTCATCGATCTGGCCGACATAGGCGGTCAACTGTTCT
>CAYQTY010000368.1:0-3154 GCA_964420535.1 uncultured Leptolinea sp.
TTTCCCCATAAAGATCCGTGTAGGTCATATGAGAAAGTCGGTCGACGATAGCTGCAAGGCCTTCATCATACGATATGCTGCCGGAACGAATCAGATCAAGATCAGGTTCAATCGAATTTCTTGCAATATCCACAGACTGGATGAGATCAGCCTTGATTTTATTTATTTCATTTTCTTTTATTGCCTTGATCCAAAACGCCGAGCCAACAGCTATTACAAGCAGGATAATAACTGTGATTATCAACGTTTGTATCACCGCGAAGCGTATATTCTTCTTTGACTCGTCTACTTCAGGCATTTTTTGCATTGCTTTTGCTAGTCCACGCAAACAATACACGGTCCGGAAAGATTTGATAGCCAAAAGAGGATATTTGAAATCCGGGAACACCGTGATCAACTTCCTTATGCAATATCGTTATCATGGTACGAATTCTGCAAGGCTGAAACCATAAAATCTTACTAAATTCATTAAAGAGATAGGTGTAATTATAAAAATTCACAGAGGTAAATGTATAGTGCGATTCTAAGGTTCAAACAAATCCGCCATCCCGTTGAGAAAACTGGATGGCGGTTGGTGGAATTAAAGTTCCTATGGATTAATTATTGGTCTCAAGGAGAATCGGCACAGAACAAAGCAAATAAGCGATTATCGTCAAGTCTCTTTGCTTTATTCAGGCGTAGCTGCTTCCAACCTGGGAATTTCGTTGAAAATGGATTGTCTCAGTGGTGAAGATAATTAATCCGATCCAGATCAAAATAAAACCGACCAGTCTATGCGCGTCAAAAGGTTCCTTAAATACCAGTGTGCCCAGAAGGAATTGTATTGTGGGAGTACCATATTGAAGGATGCCAATAGTTGTCAAATTTATACGTTTTGCTCCCGCGGAAAAAAGCAGCAAAGGAATAGCTGTCACAATACCGCTGGCTGACAATAACAGTCCAATAGACCAGCCTGTATGCCCGAAAGAACCTACACCATTCCCCTCCTGTAAACCCAGGAACAGAACCGCTGGCAGGAACAACAAGCCCGTCTCCAACGTCAATCCCGGAAGGGAATCCAGAGGGGATAGCTTCTTGATAAGTCCGTAAAGCCCGAAGGATAAAGCCAGAACCAGCGCTATCCAGGGAATAGAACCGAAGATAAAAGTCAGATAGATTACACCAATCGCGGCCAGTCCAACTGATATCCATTGCCCCAAACGTAATTTTTCTTTAAGAAAAATAACACCCAACAAAACGCTGACCATTGGATTAATGAAATAACCCAGGCTTGATTCAAGTACATGGCCCGAATTTACCGCGTAAACATACGTCCCCCAATTTATCGCCAGTATTACACCGGCAAAAAAATAGCTGACAAGGATACGTCTATTGATTGATGCGCGCAAACTCGAAAATTGTTTAAGGGCAAGTACAACTATTATAAGAAAAATGAACGACCACAAAAACCGGTGCGCCAGAATTTGCAAAGGCGGGACAACAGCTATTAACTTAAAAAACAGAGGGAAAAATCCCCAAAGCAGGTATGCGCTGGCCGCGTAGAGTATGCCTTTATTCATAATATTTCGTACCTATCCTGATCAAAATGTACTCATTTCAAACCCGCCTGGGTTTGCATGTGGAGTTAAGGAAATAAATTATCCGTAAGTCACCGGAAATTGTCAGCTTCCAAGAATTGGATGCAATTGTAACATCCATGTAAGCTAGTATTCCCGGTAATCGCGGTTGTATCATGTCTATGCTTCGACCTATAATAAAGTAACCAGGCGATCTGGTCTATCCGTTTTGTATTGTCTAATTTCTCTTCATCTTCAGGAGGGAGTAGAAATGACAAAAAAGCCGTCCAATCCGCCCAAAGAAGAAAAGAAATCAAAATCAACCACCTCGAAATCCATTGATAATGGCGCCTCAACACATTCTATTATGCCGGAAAAGAGAACCCTTTCTTTTAAAGATTATGAAAAAGAACTGGCTCACTTGCAGGTCGAACTGGTGAAATTACAGGAATGGGTCAAATTTAAAGGACTTAAGGTTGTCGTTCTTTTTGAAGGACGTGATGCCGCCGGGAAAGGTGGAACGATAAAAAGAATAACTGAATGCCTGAATCCTCGGATCTGCCGGGTGGTGGCATTGGGCGTTCCCACTGAGAAAGAAAAAACACAATGGTATTTTCAACGATATGTTGCCCAACTTCCAGCCGCGGGGGAAATAGTCCTTTTTGACCGGTCATGGTACAACCGTGCAGGTGTTGAGCACGTGATGGGATTCTGTACAGAGCCGGAGTATCAGGAGTTTCTACACTCCTGCCCGGAATTTGAACGATTAATGCTGCGGGCCGGCATTATCTTGATTAAATACTGGTTCTCTGTCAGTGACGAAGAACAGGAAAAAAGATTCAAAGACCGGATAAAGGATCCCACAAAGCGCTGGAAGATCAGTCCCATGGACCTGGAAAGCCGGAAGAAATGGGTGGAATATTCCAGAGCAAAAGACCAGATGTTTCTTTATACACATTTACCTGAGAGCCCCTGGTGGGTAGTCAATTCTGATAATAAGGAACGCGCCCGGTTGAATTGCATAAGTCATCTATTGAGTATGATTCCGTATGAAGATCTGACGCCTCCCCCATTGGAGCTTCCGCCCCGGCAAAAAGATACCGGGTACGTGCGTCCACCAATCAATTCGCAAATGTTTGTTCCTGAAAAGTATTAGAAAATACACCCCGGAAATATTCCCGGGGTGATTTATATTGATATCAGTTTTTTTAGCAGGCGCCATCACGCCGAATGACTACCCAGAAGGTCCGCAGAAGTATATGGATATCCATCCATATGGACCAGTTCCGGAGGTAATACTCATCGAGGTCTGTCCGTGTGTTGTAGCTAACATTGCTGCGTCCGGAAATTTGCCATAATCCGGTTATCCCGGGATACACATAGGTATACAGGGTATAACAGTTCTTATAGAAGTCGATTTCATAAGGAAGAAAAGGACGCGGCCCGCGCTAAGGCGGAAGGGCTGCTCAAGTAGATCAAGGACGGCGCCGACTTCGCCGAACTGGCCAAAGCCGTCAGCGACGATCCGGGCACCAAGAACAACGGCGGCGACCTGAATTGGTTCGGTCGCGGCAAAATGGTTCCGGCCTTCGACGACG
>CAYQTY010000369.1:0-3145 GCA_964420535.1 uncultured Leptolinea sp.
GAATGCCGCCTTCACCGCTGCCGCCAATGGCAAGCTGAAGGGCATCCTGGGCGTCACCACCGGTGAATTTGGCGACCCGTTGGTCTCCACCGACTTCAAGGGCGATCCCCGTTCTTCCATCGTTGATCTGCAGTACAACATGGTCATGGGCGGCAACCTGGTCAAAGTTATGACCTGGTACGACAATGAATGGGGTTACTCCTGCCGTACCGCGGATCTTGCCAAATTGATGGCGAAATCCCTTTAATTTGAAAGTCACTTAACCAACAAAGAATGCGTAATCCCGGGTCCTCCGATCACTGGATTGCGCATTCTTTATAAATCACAGATTCATGCGAGGGATAATATGTTCAACAAAAAAACTGTTGAGGATATGGATGTAAAAGGCAAGAAGGTTCTGGTTCGGGTTGACTTCAACGTTCCTTTGAAAGAAGGCAAAGTTGGCGACGACACCCGTATCCGCGCCGCGTTACCTACCATTGAATACCTGCTCGACAAAGGCGCGGCGGTCATCCTTTGCTCTCACCTGGGCCGTCCCAAAGGCGGACCAGATCCCAAGTACTCGATGAAACCGGTTGGCGAGTACCTGAGCACCCTGATGAAGAAACCCGTGGCTTTCGCCGATGATTGCGTTGGCGCCGAAGCGGAAGCGGCTGCCAAAGCCCTGAAACCCGGCGAAATTCTGCTGCTTGAAAACACCCGCTTCCATCCGGAAGAAGAAAAGAATGATCTCGACCTGGCCAAGAAAATGGCTTCATTGGCCGATGTCTTCATCAACGACGCCTTCGGCACCGCTCACCGCGCGCATTCCTCCACGGAAGGCGTTGCCCGCTTCCTGCCCGCGGCTGCCGGCTTCCTGCTCGAAAAAGAGATCAAATATCTGGGCCAGGCTGTAGCCGAACCGAAACGTCCGTTCGTGGCTATCCTGGGCGGTTCCAAGATCAGCGACAAGATCGGCGTCATCAAGAACCTGTTGACAAAAGCCGATATCATCCTGATCGGCGGCGGGATGGCTAATACCTTCTTCAAAGCCCAGGGTTACCCTGTGGCGGATTCCCTCGTGGAAGATGAAGCATTGGAAACCGCGAAAGAACTGCTGGCTAACGGCGGCACCAAACTGCGCCTGCCGGTTGACGTCACCATCGCTGACAAATTCGATGCCGAAGCCACATTCAAAGTTATGGACGTGGCTGCCATTCCTGACGGGTGGCGCATTCTGGATATTGGACCCAAGACCATGGAAGCCTACGATAAAGCCCTGAAAGGCGCCGGCACTGTGGTTTGGAACGGCCCCATGGGAGTGTTCGAATTCCCGAACTTTGCCAAAGGCACCTATGCAGTGGCTAAATCTGTCGCGGAAAGCGGCGGCGTCAGCATTATTGGCGGCGGCGACTCCGTGGCTGCCATTCAGGAATCCGGATTGGCTGACAAAATCACCCACATTTCCACCGGCGGCGGCGCCTCCCTGGAAATGCTGGAAGGACTTGTCCTCCCTGGTCTGGCTGCCCTGCAGGATAAATAGTTTTTTGAAAATGAGAAAAGGACTGCTCCGACTTCTGGAGCAGTCCTTTTTGTTAGTAATCGGTCTCGTTTCAGGTTACTTGGACATCATTAAAGAATCAAGATCCTCATCCAGCGCCTGAAGGTCTTCTTCATGCTCCACTTCCTGCTGCAAGATGGTGAGCACAATATTGTACGTCACCGGGTCTTTATCGCGGACCAGCATTTGAAGTTTCTGGTAGACATCGATGGCGCATTGTTCGCCTTTAATGTTTTGCGCCAGAATATCTTTAACAAAAGCGCTGGTAGGGGCATCATAGCCGCAATGCGAGAATTTGTTCCAATCTTTGGGATCGATGATCGGTGTGCCACCCAGTTGAATAATACGCATCGCCAGCATGTCAGCATGGGTTAATTCTTCCGTGGCATGCAACACCAGTTCTGAGGCGACAGCATCTTTCATCGGTCCTTTGACAACTTTCGCGCCAATCCAGTACTGGTAATAAGCCAGCCACTCGTCCGCAAATGCCTGGTTGAGTAACTTAATTAATTCATCTACATCCATCCCCACAATTTGACGGCCTTTGGTACCCATATACAGCTCCTTTCAGTTTTTATAAATCTGTCTCAAAATGAAATCTGCCAGGGGCAAAATCCACTTCATTAATCCTACTCTGATTTACGGTAATCGGGCAAATATTCAAACATCTCTCAAGAAAAATTTTTGTTTAAACCTGGAGACCGGAATTGATAGATAAGGAAATTGTCCTTCTGATTATTATTTGAAAAGGCCCGGGATGTGGTAGCTCGGTCAAAATGGGATACATGAAAAATCAATATTGGAGCCTGTATTTGGTTTTTCAGTCCTATTTTGTTCACAGGATAAAATTGACAAGAAATAACCGATTATGAGTATCATTATTATAAATCTCGGGAGGAAGAATGAAGAAAACAGGCCGGATCATTAGCATTCTGTTTGGAGTAGGGATCGTAGTTTTCCTGCTTATACAATTGATACCCTATGGGCGCAACCACACCAATCCTCCTGTGACCGGTGAGCCTGCCTGGGATGTGCCGAACACAAGAGAACTGGCTAAACGCGCCTGCTTTGACTGTCATAGCAACGAGACTGCCTATCCGTGGTATAGCAACGTGGCGCCAGTCTCATGGCTGGTCTGGAGAGATGTTGAAGAAGGTCGGGGTTACCTGAATTTCTCAGAGTGGGAAACCGGTAGTAAACGGGCGCAACGGGCTAACTCGCAGGCTGCAGAAGAGATTTCCAGCGGGAGAATGCCACCGCCCATATATCTACTGCAACACCCCGAAGCAAGGTTGACCGAAGCCGAAAAACAGGAGTTGATCAATGGCTTCAGGGAGTCGTTGAAATAATGAGAATGATCGTAATTTGCACTATTTAAACCCTATCTCAGTTCGCATATATCTGGTAAAATGCTTTCTTGCTACCGCAAGGAACTATTTTGGAGGACGAAGTTGGCTAATATCAAGTCTGCAATCAAGCGCAATAAACAGAATGAAAAGAAACGCCTTCGCAACCGTGTTTTCCGCGGTGCTGCCCGCACCTATGTCGCCAAAGCCCAGAAATCTATCACTGATGGTACTCCTGAATCGGCCGAAGCTGTCAAAA
>CAYQTY010000370.1:0-3138 GCA_964420535.1 uncultured Leptolinea sp.
GCTCGGTTGGAGTTCCAATTATTACTTCTCGCATCCCCTGGATATTCTGGCTATCTGGAATGGCGGTTTGGGCATCCCCGGCGCGGTAATGGGTGGAACGCTCGCACTTCTTATTTATTGTAGAAAGTTGAAAGTCAATTTTGGAATTTTTGTAGATATCCTTGCTCCTGGATTGGCGCTCGGCCAAGCCGTTGGCCGCTGGGGTAACTTCGTCAACCAGGAACTGTACGGGGCGCCGAGTACCCTCCCGTGGGCTATCACCATTGATCCGGCTTACCGCCTGCCTCTATATTCAGACGTGGCAACGTATCACCCCCTGTTTCTGTATGAATCTCTCTGGAATTTGTTGAATATGGGGCTGCTTCTCTGGTTGGGGAAAAAATTCTCTGAGATCCTCAAACCGGGTGACATTATGTTGACATACCTGATTGTTTACCCTCTGGGTCGCTTCATGCTGGAGTTTTTACGGCTGGACCCATCTCCTGTGGCCGGGTTGAATATCAACCAGACGTTGATGGGCATAACCGCCCTGACAGCCAGTATTATCCTGCTGATCCGGCTGAGCAAGCGGCCTCTGAACGCAGAGATGGTGGAAGAACCGGAAGAAGAATCTGGTAACGCTGTACAGGAAACCGGAAAAGAAAACTGATCCGGCAGGTAATACGTCTATAATAGGGATACCTTAATTGTAAAAGGGAATCCTATGATATTCGCTGAAAATCTCAGCAAACAATTTGACGATCTGCTCGCTGTTGACCAGATCAACCTTGATGTGGCCGATGGACAGGTGCTGGTGTTGCTCGGGCCGAACGGCGCCGGAAAAACCACCACCGTCCGTATGTTGACGTCCGTCCTGCGCCCCACATCCGGCATGGCCCGTGTTGCAGGCTTTGATGTGGTTACCGAGGCCAATAAGGTGCGGGCTTCGGTTGGCGTTTTGACCGAACATCACGGCCTGTACGGCCGTATGAACGCGCGTGAATATCTGCAGTTCTATGGAAGTCTGTATGATCTTTCTTCTGATACGATCGATAAACGCAGTTCTGACCTTTTAACCGCCTTCGGTTTGGCTTATGCTGCCCGTAAGCGGCTGGGTGAGTATTCAAAGGGCATGCGCCAGAAACTGGCGCTGGTAAGGGCTATGCTGCATGAACCGCCTGTTCTGCTGCTGGACGAACCTACCTCTGCCATGGATCCGGAAAGCGCCAAGACAGTGCGTGATGCCATCCATAAATTGCGTGACTCGCGCCGTACCATTTTATTGTGCACCCATAACCTCGCCGAAGCTGAACAACTGGCTGACCAGATCGCCATCATCCGTAAAGGCAGGATCATTTATCAGGGAACCTCTGGCAGCTTAAAGCGTGATCTACTTGGCGCGCCTGTTTTTGAAGTCAGGCTGGCTGATAGTGTGAACGGTAATGTTCCGGATGTGCCTGACGGCGTGCAATTGCTGGAACGTGGTGAACGTACCCTGCAGTTCCTGGTGGATGACCCTGACCGGTGTAATCCAATACTGATGGGCAATCTGATAGAAGCCGGCTTGCAGGTGGTTTCATTCCATGAAAAACCGCGAAGCCTGGAACAGGCATATCTGGCCGCCATGACGCGGCATCATGAGGCAAAACACCATGCTTAGATCTCTCCGTCCGGTGTTTGTCATTGCCCGGCGCGAAGTGCGCGACCAATTCCGTGATTGGCGGATCATATTCCCGATCATCGGGTTGACCATTCTGTTCCCCTTCTTGATGAATTTCACTGCCAGCCAGATGCTGGGTTTTGTCAACCAGTATGGGGCGGCCATCATAGCTGAGCGGTTAATCCCGTTCCTGCTGATGATCGTGGGTTTCTTCCCGATTTCTGTGTCACTGGTCATCGCGCTGGAGTCATTTGTTGGCGAAAAGGAACGCGGGAGTATTGAACCGCTTCTAAACACGCCGCTTGAAGACTGGCAGCTTTATTTAGGCAAGCTGTTATCTTCCACCGTACCTCCGCTTTTTTCCAGTTACCTCGGGATGACCGTATATCTTGTGGGACTGGCGCTTTCGAAGATACCGATACCTGATATTCAATTGCTGATCCTGGTGATCTTTATGACGACGACACAGGCTTTCCTTATGGTTGCCGGTGCGGTGGTCGTCTCATGCCAGGCCACGTCAGTGCGTTCGGCCAATCTGCTTTCCAGTTTTATCATCCTGCCGGTGGCTTTTTTGATCCAGGGCGAGAGCATGGTGATGTTCTGGGGAAATTATGCCACCCTGTGGTGGGTGGTCTTTGGTCTGGTGGTATTTTCTTTGCTCCTTATTCGGGTGGGATTGGCCCATTTTCAGCGCGAAGAGTTATTGGGACGTGAGATTGATGTTTTGAATTTCAAATGGGGTTGGCGGGTCTTCAAAGAACAATTCTTTGATGGCGCAACAAGTCTTAGAGATTGGTTCGGGCGGGTTGTTCCATCAGTGGTATTCCGGATGCGCTGGGCTGTGGGGGTGGTGGCTGTCATTTGTGTGGCGGCATTTTTTACCGGTCAGTATCTGGTTGCGCAATTCCCTATAACCCTGGATAAAGATGGCGCGGATGTCGCTGAAGGTGTCCGAAAACTGATCCAGTATTGGCCTTTATTCTCAATCGCGCCTGTTGTCACTATCTGGTGGCAGAATGTCAGGGCGTTGCTCCTGGGAATGGTTCTGGGGGTATTCTCTTTTGGAATCATGGGGTTGTTACCCATTTTTATCACGATCGCCGCGATTGGATACCTGGGACAGATACTGGCTATTAATGGATTTCCCGCCGGTCAATTTCTTGCGTCCATGGTTCTCCCGCATGGTGTGATTGAAATTCCCGCGGCAATATTGGCTACAGCGGCCGTTGTTTACGCCGGAGCGAAACTGGCTACACCGGCTGCCCATGAAACCTTTGGCGAAACCTGGGTGCGCGCGATGGCCGATTGGGTAAAGATCATGATCGGGTTGGTTATACCCCTGCTCCTGGTGGCCGCGGCAATAGAAGCATGGGTCACCCCGCAGATCGTGCTGCGCCTGTTTCAGTAAAAAGTTATTTGAGAGCCTGGTAACCTGATGGGTGTACCTATCCGGTGGGTGAGCCTGTCGACACTTGCACCGCGCTGCGTATTGTGCAGTG
>CAYQTY010000371.1:0-3121 GCA_964420535.1 uncultured Leptolinea sp.
ATGATGTCTTCCGTTTTGCTCCAGTGGAAATGCATGGGGGTTTCCTGGTTCTCTTCGGCCACCATGATCTTTTCCGCGTAGGGCTTGGAATTCGGAACCCTGTGGTTGCCGTTACGCGTGGTAAACAGGATCAGGCCGGTCTTTTCAAATTCACCATGCCCGAAATCGGTGATGTCCCACCCCAGATCGTTTTGGACGATCTCGGCTGCTTCGGGGCCTTTCCGGCGCCAGTCATCCGGTGACCAGTAGGCGAACGGCGGTAGACGGAAACCGCTGCCGCGGATGAATTCGTCAGCGGAACGCATGATCTTGTTGACCTCAGACCGTTTCACGGAAATACCTCTATTTCGACAAAAATCTTCATCGGGTTGACCGGGTGCGCCTGTAATCAAAGGTGGTTTAATTTTACCCATTTTTTCGAAGCGTATTCCTCCGAACCATCTTTCCGGCAGGAATAATGTTTTATAATGAACGCTCATACTGGTATGTCTGTTTCAGGGAGTTGAAGTGACCGGGTCATTAACGATATTCATGATTTCAGTCTTCATAGGCGGGCTGGGAAGTATGCTGGGCATCGGGGGCGGTGTATTCCTGATACCCATGCTGACCGGCATCATCGGGCTGCCGATCAAAACCGCCATCGGCGCCAGTATCATCAGCGTGATCGCCACGTCAACCGCGGCGGGGTCTGTCTACATTGGCAAGGGTATCACACACAGCCGGTTAGCCATGATCCTGGAGGTCGCCACCACGCTGGGCGCACTGGCCGGGGGGATCACAGCTGTGCTCATCGATCCGCGGTGGCTGGCGGGGATCTTCGCGGCTGTATTGCTCTACGTGGCATACAGCATGGGGATCGGTTTTAAAAAGCAATCGGACGGAAAAGAAAAAGGTCCCGGCTCGCTGGTCACACAGTATACCGATCCACTCACAGGGCAGACCGTGACGTACGGGGTGCGTAACCTGAAGGCAGGTATGTTGGCGAGCTTCGCGGCCGGCAATATATCCGGCCTGCTGGGCATAGGCGGCGGCGTGATCAAGGTGCCGGTAATGAATTTGATCATGGAAATTCCATTGCGGGCGGCGATCGCCACCAGCAATTTTATGATCGGCATCACCGCGGCTACCAGCGCGATCATCTACTATCAGCACGGGTATATTGACCCGACCGTGGCTGTGCCGACAGCGTTGGGAATCCTGCTGGGCGCGCAGATCGGATCCCGTTTGGGCGGGCGGATTACCAGCACAAACCTCAAGAGAATTTTCAGCCTGGTATTGATCTTTTTCTCGGTTGTCATGCTGATTAAAGCATTCAACGGTAGTTGACGGGAGTGAGCTTAATGGAAGAGAAAGAAGTGACTACGAATTCAACCAGCGGGCAGGTGTCGATCATTACCGAAGAACAGGAAGCATTCAACCGGGTAGTGCATAACTTATTGATCATCGGGTTGACCGCCAGTGTTGTGTTAATTCTGACAGGCTTAATCATCTCGCTGGTAGGGCAGCAACCGGTGCCGCATAGTATGACGCCGCCGGGTGACATCGTCGCGCAGATCATTCGTCTGGAGGCATCCGGTTATTTCACGCTTGGGCTGCTGGTGCTGATCGCCACACCGGTCATGCGGGTGATCTTATCCGCGGTTACGTTTGTCACCGAAAAAGACTGGCGTTTCACAGGGATCACCCTGATCGTGCTGGCTACGGTACTGGTCAGCATTTTCTTAGGGAAAGAGTAGGCAAAGACAGCCGTTGGATCAGAGCGGTGTTTTTTGATTCTGCTCAGACGGATGATATTTTCTGATCTCAGGCATGCAATTTTCGCTTAGGATAAAGTCGAAAAAAACACCTGCGAGAGGTGTTTTTCTTTGAATTCAAGTTGGTCCGGATTTATATTTTTTCCGGGAAATAACTAACCGGCTTTCTTCAATAAATAAACACACCCTTCAAACTCCATCAACGGTGAGACGCGCAGGCTATTGCCAATCACTTCAGCCCGCATGGGTTTTTCAGGGAATGTTTCAACAACAGACCAGTCACCCTCCGGGAGGGTAATGTCAACGTGTTCTGGGAGCGGAGCGGCGAAGGAATGCGTTACAACCAGTGCCGACCTCCTGTCATATGCCACTCGGAGAACCGCCTGCGTACCCTGTGGGTGCCGCCATGATTTACTAATCTGTTGATATACCCGGCTTTTTCCATTCTTGATGACCGGCGAGGCTTTTTCATAGAATTCGATGGCTTTCTTCACCAGAGACCATTGGGTTTCTGTTAGCTGGTCGATCTCTCCGGAGAGGCATAACCTTCCTAGAAAACCCGCAGAGAGCGAATACACAAGCCGTTGAGAAGAATCCGCCGCGTGCAGAACCGCCCAAATTTGTGACTGCCTGGGCAGGATCAGCCGGTGCAGGTTGGCGGCGATGATCGGTATTTCCGGCGATTCATGGGCATCGGAAAAAGATCCCATACTGGCCAGACTCAGCATGGATGGCTCCAGGCGGTGTCCGCCTGATGCGCATACCTCGATCACCAGATGGGGGAGTTCCTGCCGCATCTTGCGGAAGAATTCCTGCACCCCCACGATATGCTGACGCAGCCCTTCGCCCGGCGATTCGCAGCCATCAACACCAAAGCCAATCGCTTCGTTATAGTCAACTTTAATATAGCCTATGCCGGATTCCCGGAGCAGGGATATCACTTTACCGGATAAATAGTCCTGAACCCACGGGTCACGGAAGTCCCAGAACCGCCGCTGTCCCGCAGTCACCGGAATGCCGTTGAGTTTTAGCAGGTGGCCGGCCGCGGATTCATACAAGGGAGATTGGTTGCCGACCACTTCGAACTCAAACCAGATACCGGGAATCAATCCCTGCGCACGGATCGCGGCGGAGGTAGCGGCCAATCCCTCAGGAAACAGGGTCTTGTTGGGTTCCCACTCACCCTGGGTAAATTCCCAGTTGCCTTCTTCGCTTCGGTACCATCCCGCGTCGATAACCAGATATTTAACGCCGGAATCTTTCAACCGGGCGGCTATCTGTTTCAGGCGGGCATCCTCCGGGTTGCCCCAGGAGGTGCACCATTCATTGGCGATCACCGGCAACGATTCTTCTGTGGAGGGTACATC
>CAYQTY010000372.1:0-3100 GCA_964420535.1 uncultured Leptolinea sp.
TGCAGGTCTACAACGAGAGCCAGGTCAATCAACTTCTAATGGCCGTTGAAGGGACACGTTTTGAAGCCCTATATCAACTCGCACTCTCAACCGGCATGAGACAATCGGAATTACTTGGTCTGAAGTGGTCGGACCTGGATTGGAGAAATAAAACTATCACAGTCCAGCGGCAGTTGGAGCGAAGCATAACTGATAAGAAGAACTATGTACCCCCGGCCAACAAACCTAAAAAGAGCCATGATGATCGTTTTGGCCAGGTTAAAACCAATTCCGGACGAAGAACTCTCCATCTCGGAGCCGCTACAATAGAATCCCTCCGTCGACATATGGCAATACAGGACGAAGAAAGGAAACATCCAAAAAGAGTAAAGTGGACAGATAATGATCTGATTTTCCCTGCGATTACTGGCGTTCCAATGAGTCAAGCAAATCTATATCACCGTTTCAGGGATACGATAGAAGAAGCAGGATTACCGGCAATTCGTTTCCATGATCTCCGACATACTGCTGCTTCCTTAATGCTTAACCATGGCGTTCCCCCAATTGTTGTCTCAAAAAGACTTGGCCATAAAAATGTAAGCATCACTCTGGATACATATGGCCATCTGATCCCTGAAATGAATCAGGATATTGGTCAAATTGTTGATGACCTGATCACCCCGGTCCGAGTCGATTTTACGAATGACCAAATGTTAGTCGAACTTGAAGCTGGAAGAAAAAATAATCAAGATTCGACGAATTAAGCACCCGTTGCACAATAAATTTTTCCGTTGCACAATTTTGACTTTTCAATTGTGCAACGATTGTGCAACGGGGAAAAAACCAATTCAAAACATGCTCTACATGCACTCTTTTTCCCCCATATATAAGGCGTACTTGCGGTTCATTCGCTCTATACACGGCATTCGCACCATGATAAACGCCCTCCCTGACATGGGGTGCAAGAGGTCGGAGGTTGTGAAGGTAAACCGCCCCGGCCGTACCCGGCAAGAGTCCGATGTCTGCTATACTTATTAATAAGAAAAATACTAGTAAACCGGATGCATATCATCTATGACCGATATTTTTCGCGATCCAAAAACCGAAACTATTTGCCCGTATATTGGCCTGCCCTCAGATACGCGGACGGCGATGGAAAATCCGTCACCGCAAAACTACTGCCACAACTTAAAGCCGCCATCGTCCCCCTCCTTAACCCATCAAAGCGGCTTTTGTTTGAATGTCACCTTTAAACAATGCCAGTATTACTCAGAAGATGCTGGTGAACCCGGTCATGTTGTTCCGGTAAAAAAATCACGAAAAAAAAGAAAATGGGTGCCGCTAACCATCGCGGCATTATTGGGTATTGCTCTTCTGGGCGGGTTACTTTTTGCCGGTGGACAAATTTTTCCCCGGTTATTTCCTCCCCCGGCAGAAAAAGCAACCACACCGGTTGTGGAAGCGGCGGCTGCCGTACCGGTATCTACCTCTGAACCTACTCTAATGGAAATCGTCATAGAACCCGAAGTGACAGAACCAGCCATCACTGCAGTATCCACCCTGGTCATTGAAAACCAGGTCGAGGTGGCAACGGAAGTCGCACCGGCGGACGTCTTTACCGAAGAAACACCGCAACCGCCCCTTATCCCGGTCCAACCCGGGCGTGTTTTCCTTCTCCACCGCGTCGCAGGAGGAGAAGACCTGATCGCCATCGCGGAAAAATACAACACCAGTGTCGAAGCCATCCGCGCCGTCAATTATAATATGGCACCCGAATTGTGGGTGGATTCGATGATCGTGGTCCCGGAAAACCAGATAGACGTAAGCGGCGTTACTCCCATGATCCCGTTGGAAATAACTGGTTCAGAAAAAACCGTGCAGGACCTGGCAGAAGACCACGCGGTCAGCCCGGAATTGCTTGGAGAGATTAATTCACGTTCAACCACATATCATTTTCAAATAGGCGATTGGGTGATCATGCCGCAAGCCGTCCCGTCACCAACATAGGATCGTATTTGCCTGTCATATTATTTGTTTGCACAGCAAATCAATTTCGTTCCCCCCTCGCGGCGGCATATTTCTCACAGAAAATCGCCCTCGCGGGAATTTCAGGTGAGTGGAAGGTTGGAAGCGCTGGCACATGGGGAGTAGAAGGGTTGCCTGCCCATCCCCTGGCAATCGAAGCAGCCGTGAAAGCGGGGCTTGATCTGCGCCGTCACCGTACCCGTGAAGTAAATGATAAAATTATCATATCGGCTGATCTGATTGTATGCATGCAGAAAAGTCACAGAGAGGCACTGGAAGCGGAATTTGAAAAAGCCAAAGGGAAAATAATTTTACTGGGCAGCTTCGCCAAACTTCCCGCGGACGAGATCCCGGACCCGGCAAAAGATGCCTTTGCCCAACCAGATGTCACTGCGCAAATGATCTTCCATAGCATAGATGAAGGTTTCTCACCACTAATTCAAAAGGCAAAAAATCCGGATAAGGGCGGAAAAAATTGATAACCTGATCGTTTAACTGGAAGGAATCCCGCTTTTATCGGATATCAGCATGGAAGAACAGATTACGCGAAAATGGTAAAGGATTGTGATATGGAAATGAGATCTCCATCGGTTGACAACATGGATGAAGGACTGGACATCCGCCAGTACATATCAGTACTATCACACTGGGCATGGTTAATCATTTTATCTACCATATTGGCAGGGGCGGTTAGCCTGTTTGTTAGCCTGAATATGGCGCCCATATACAGGTCAACAACTACGGTACTCGTCAATGAAGCGCCGGCCACAAAGAATGCGGACTACAATTCGGTATTGATGTCAAAACAACTCACCAGCACATACGCCGAGATGATGGCCAATGACCTGGTCCTTGGGCAGGTTGCTGAACAAGTCAGAATATCCAATACGCCGGAAGAAATGAGAAAGTGGATTGCCATCAATCCCGTCCGCGATACCCAGATCATCCAGGTATCGGTTCAGACATCAGACCCGGCTTTCTCCGCCAGCATCGCCAATGCCATTGTCACCGCGTTTTCCACCCAGATTCAGGAGATCCAGACAAAACGGTTTGCCCAATCGAAGTTAACGCTTGAAACCCAGCTCGCCGAAACAGA